>CBDUBX010000014.1:0-26178 GCA_965365495.1 uncultured Burkholderiales bacterium | reverse complement strand
TCGTCGACTCCTTCCTTCTTCACGGTAGGGTGTCAACGAAAGCGGGTCAACTCCAACTCCAACTCCAAGCCACGAAGGCATCAAGGCCGCCGCCGCCAAGGTCCTGAAGGCGACCTGGCAGCGCTGCCGCGTCCACTTCATGCGCAACGCGCTGGCGCACGCCGGCAAGACGCAGCGACGCATGGTCAGCGCGGCCATCGGCACGGTGTTCGTGCAGGACTGCACCGAGACGGCCCGCACGCAATGGCGCACGGTGGCCGATCAACTGCGCGGCAAGTTCCCCAAGCTCGGCGCGCTGATGGACGAGGCCGAAAACGACGTGCTCGCCTTCATGACCTTCCCGCGCGCCCACTGGGCGCAGATCTACAGCACGAACCCGCTGGAGCGGCTCAATGCCGAGATCAAGCGGCGAACCAACGTCGTCGGCATCTTCCCTAACGACGCGTCGATCGTTCGTCTGATCGGCGCCATGATGCTCGAGCAGAACGACGAGTGGTCGCTCAACCGCCGCTACATGCAGCTGGAAGGCCTGCAGACCGTCAGCGATACTGTTCCCACTCGGCTGTCCGCTGTGGCCCGCTGAGTAGCGCGCATCTCAGCTCCGTCCGGGCTGTGGACTTACACCATGCGTTGGGACACGACCAGCCGTGGCGATCACTTTGCCGCAGTTGGCCTTCAGCGGCCCGGCGGCGGGCGTGGCGGTGACCGGGGTGGCGTTCGGGACGAGCGAGCACCGAGCGCAGCGACCTGCGAGCCGGCCCGATCGCCAAGCGGGCGTCGGCCATGCGCAGCATGGACGAAGAAGCCCGCGATCCCCGGGCACGGGAACGGGCCGCCGCGTCATGACCGCCTGCTCCGCAGGCTTGACCGTGTTCGCGTCAGGGATGGAAGCCCGAAGGGGCGAGACGCCGGTACCCCGGTGGCTCGACGCGCAGCGCGACAGCCCGGCCCCGCGCAGCGGGGAGACGCCCAGGCCTACCGGCACCTGGCAGAACAGTGGCTCGCATGCCGATGACACCGAACCTGCGGCGACCTGGCCGGTCCGCCGCAGTCCACGCGACAAATGCTTCAAGCCGCCCCGGAAATCCAGCCCCGACAGCAGCATCACAGTCCAACGGGTGGACATCAGTCTCAACCTCGACTGAGACCAACGTACGAGACCAGCTTCGCGCCGGTCTCCGAAGCATGGCCGACCGTCAAGCTTTCACTGGCAGACTTCCACCCCAACTTGCGCAGACTCGAGGTCCGGGGCGGCGCCTCGGCCCCGGCAAACTTCTGGCATATGACAGGTTGGTCTTCTGGCTGGCGACCGACCGGAGGGCGGGTTGTCGCTTCAAGTCAGGTGCATCGAGCTCACCACCCGAGGCTTGGACTACGTCTCCAGCTCGATTTCCAGTCGAAAGATGCTGCCGATGCGCATGGTCGCCGATCGACCTTGGCCCTCCACCACGCTCTTGCCCATGCGGCCGGTCCACTTTACGGTGCTCTCCTGGTCCGCGAGGACTTCCACCGAGGGCTGTTCCTTGAGTTCCTCCAGCGCATCCCGGTTCACACCTTGTCGGATGACAACCTTCCTCACAGATTGGCCGTCGATAACCACTTCGCGAGGAAGCAAGACAACCGTCTCCCGGCCGCGGAAATCGCCGTCGAAGGATTGCCCGCCGGAGATGACGCCGCGGATCTCGTCGCGTGACCTTGTATCCCGTTCTTCAGTCACCTTCTTACGTGCACTTTCTGCCCTTGCCGTACGTGCACGCCTGTCCTCAGGCCGACTTCCGAAGGGTGAGGCCACTGACTCAGCGGTCACCTCAAATCCGGACATGCGGAGGGCACGCGCCAACACGCCGCGATTGACAGCGTCTTGGGCGAGATTCATCTGCTTGTCACCCAATACAAACGGCTCTTTGGGCTTCGGATCGACGATCTTGAGCACACTCCCACTGCCTCCTTCAACGTCGATGCTCAGACCGCAGACCAAACGTTGTCCTGTATAGGCCGGGGGAAACTGGATCGAAAGCTTCTGCGCGACCCCTCCCTCAGGCGGTGGTCCCTTCACGCCAAGCTGTTTGAGGCTGAATGCGGCACCCGATTGCGTCCCCTTGCATTCGATGACGTGCCACATTCCAGACGTATCCTTCGCGACGAAGTCCGGGGTCTTGTTCGGGCCCCGCTTGGCGGTGCGAGCTTGAGCGGCGCCAAGGGATGCGGAGATCCGCTGCATGAAGTAGCGTCCATCGACGACCTGCGCCAAGGAGAGCTTGTCACGCATCCAGAGGATGGGGACACCCATCCCAAAGTCGTCGCTGAGGATGGTCTTCTGGTGTGCGTCAAGTTCGGAAAAGCTCTGGGTGAGACTGAGGTCCGACTGCTTTGCAACCGCAGCCAAGTACCGGACCCAGGCCCAGAACTCGCTCAGGGATACGCCGGTCGACGAGGTCGGTGTCGTCAAGTACCCAATCTCCAAGAGCATCGCCGGTATGTTCAGTGCATATGTGCTTTGCCCGTTCGTAAATGTTGCGGGAAACACTGGCGGCGTGCCAGCGCCAGGCCATGTGCTCTGGTCGATGTCTACCTTCAAATTCCGTTGCACGAGCGATCCCCCTTGGTGTTCTGTACTTGCTCGCATGTTATTCAGTACGAGCCTGCCGACCAGCGCACAAGCGCGAATCGATCGCTTGTGCGCAGTCCGACGTCTACAGAAGGCCGCGCTCGGCAAACGAAGCAACGTCAGCGCCGGCCACGACAAAGTGGTCGAGCACCCGCACGTCGACCAGCGCCAGCGCAGCCTTCAGCGTCTGCGTCAGGAACTCGTCGGCCCGGCTCGGCTCGACGGACCCCGAGGGATGGTTGTGCGCCAGCAGGACCGCCGCGGCGTTGACCCCCAACGCGGCCTTCACCACCTCGCGCGGGTACACCGAGGTCTGCGTCACCGTACCCCGGAACATCTGCTTCAGCTCGATGATCCGATGGTGTGCGTCGACGAACAGAACGCAGAACACCTCGTGCTCCAGCACACCGATCTCCAGGCGCAGATAGTCCTTCACCGCCTGAGGTGACGACATCGTGGCGCCGCGCCGAACGCGATGCGACAACACGCGCCGCGCCTGCGACAGCACCTCCTCGGCACGCGCGGGACGGTACTGACCATCGACGTCGCGCACCAGCAAAGCATCGGCAACGACAGCGGAAGAAGAGGAAGAAGTCGACATGGCGAACTCCGGTCTGTGTCGGGCGGGATTGCCCGAGACCGAAGCACCACGCCGCAGCGCAGCCGTCAGGGTTCGGAGACGGCCGCAGGCCGCAAGTGCTCGCCCTGGCGAGCGCGCAGACCTTGACGGCGAGAACGGCGTGGTAGCGTGGGTCGACACGGTAAGCCCACCCTCCGCACGCCACCGTCGCGGTTGGGTTGACTGCATTGCTGGTCATGGCTTCACCGCAGCGCAAGTCGGTCAATACGAGCGTCGCAGGGCTGAGGAAACTGAAGGGTAGTTCGCACGTCAGTCTTTCGGTGCTCATTGACGGTGGTTGGCTGGCCTGACCTGAGCAGAAAGTTGCTCTGCCAGATGCAACGCTTCGCCGTCATCTACCCATACGCGAAGACCAGCCGGTATGGGCTGCGTGCCCACGATGGCAAACACGAGGCCCGTAAGCTGCCCCTTGGCGGACAGCGCGTGCTCCCTCGCAAGGACCTTGTCGTCGGGCGACGGGATCGGCAATGCTTCAGGATGCGTGTGCCAGAGGCCGACGCAGTGCAGGCCGCTTTCGAATTTCTTGTGTCGTTCAGCGGCCGCACGTCGTGGATCGAACTGGACCCGGGCCCATGCTGACCACGTCGGCGTCAACACCGTTGCTTCCTCGATGAGGATGCAATTCGGCATGAGATCGGGGGAGTACAACTGCCCCACTGACTCGCAGCTGCCTGACTTTCGCTGGACGTGAGCGCGCAGAGTCCGCAACGCCGTAGCGCTGAACCGCAGGCACCATAGTGCTCCCGGGAGCTGGTAGGTCAGCGTGCTCTCCGTCATCGTCGGCCTAGAACCGTTGCGAGTCCCCGGGTCGTCATGGCGCTGTCGAACTTCGAAATTGACGAGGGCACGATGGGGCGTGTGTTCGCGGCGACCGGAAGCGCGTCGAAAAAGGCGCTGGACCGCACCCACGACCACACCGTCGAGGCGTGCGACATGACGTCCAGCACCGCAATTGCGCGCTCGGCCGCGAATGCCGCCACCAGCTCGATATCGGCGACGCCGTAAGGATGAAAGCCACCAGCGCATGCGGCGACCTTGATGCGCGTGTCGTTGGCGGATAGATCGCTCGCATTAACGAGGTCGTCGGCCGGGTCGGTATCGGGCCACGGAACCGCGGGCTGCGACAGCACGACATGGGCAGCGCTGCAGAGCGGTTCGGTCCACGCGTGGATGACGGGGCTGTCGCCAAAGAGGACCGTGCGCATGTGCGACATGAACGTACGGACCGACGACTCGGCCGTGCACTCGATAATGAGGTCGTACACGCTAGGCTTGCAGTTCTTCATGGTCCACGTCGATGCATCGGCGAGGAACCCGCGCGCGGTGATGCCAGGCACGTCCTGCATGATTCGTTCGGCCAGGCGGCGTGCTTTGCCATGACCGGCATCCGCGAGGCCAAGTTCATGCCGAACCGTGTTCTCGGTATCCATCAGCTGCGAGTCAACGATGTCGAGGTGCCCCAAGCCGGCGCGAGCAAGCGCCCGTGCCAAGGGGCTGCCTAACGAGCCCGCACCTAGCAACAACACCCGCTTCTTGCGCCGGGCGTGAAGTACCTCAAGGTCGTGGTCGCGAGCGAGCGCCCAGTCGGCATCGACGCGCGTGATGTGAACCGGTTCGACGGCGGGCGGCTGCAGCTTCGGAATTGCCGACCCATAGAGTTGATACCCGAACATGACGCTGCCGTGCACGAGCACGACCAGCATGGGGCGCTGGCCGGGCGGCGCGTCCTTCGGTTGCTTGCGACGCGTTTTCTTCGTCAGCTTCTGCGGCGCAAGGTCATTGCCCCAGCCGGTCGAGTTGACCCAGTGCGCGAGCGAAACCTCGTGGTCGGTCGCCCCGGCGACCAGGGTGTCGAGCGCTTCGAAGGTCTTGGGCCAGTTGCTCGGCGTCCAGCGGGTGTCGTTCGCCAACCTCACAAACAGCGCACTGCCACGCACCAGAGTGCCGTCGGCCCAGTGGTGCCGCGATGCCAGCTCGTTCGGGTCGGTGGCGGCGGCAACCTGCAGCGAGTAGAGCCGGTGCTTGGAACTACCGGGCACGTAGCCGGCGATGCCGCCCGTCGCCCACGCGCCCAACTCGCCGACATCGACATAGGTTCGGTTCGGAACCGGCCGATGGTCGGCGGCGTTGCGGCGGCTCAGGCACCACTGCGCCCAGTACGACGCGCGCTCGTCGTGAAACTGCTCGGACACCCACGCGGCATCCGCCGCCGGCAGCAAGAGCTTGTCCTTCAGCGCAGCAAATGCACGGACGACCGCAGCGACGGGGTCATCGTAGTCTTCGGGAATCGGCGTCGTCCCCAGGCACACGTGGCCATCGGCCTCGATGTGCGGCAGCTTCAGGAAGTACTCACGGCTGACGTACAACTCGCACGGGCTTGCCGGAAAATCCGCAGGCAGCACAAGGCGCACCCCTTTGATGGGCAGCGCGTCGTCGCGAAGGTCGATGTCCCAGGCGCAGCCGTTCTCGATGCGCACCTTCGCGTCGCGCGCGGCCGAACCCGCGCCGGCGCCGCGGTCCAGCCAATCCTGGACCGCGAACGATGCCGACTCGAAAGGGCTGCGCTTCACCGCTTACCTCGACTCGTCTCAGCCAAGCGTGTTCGACGACCCTGTCTTCACCGGGCGGTCGGGGTTGGTCTTGGCCGCGCCCAGGCCGCTCGCGATGAGACCGTCGAGCACGTTGGCCTTCGGGCGGCTGGCCTTCCACGCTTCCAGACCTGCCGCGCCGAACACGCTGCGAATCTTGTCTTCGCTGGGCAAGCGCGCGCTCTGGTACAGCAGCGCCTCGAGGTCGCTCTCGAGCTTGCCGTGCCAGCGCACGAACTCGGCGCGTCGCGCACCGCCGTCGTTGTTCCACTTGTCGGCGAAGTTCTCGTCGGCGAGCGCCGGGTTCTCGACACGCCAGCCGTGCTGACCGCGCTCGATGTAGTTGGGCATCGCCTCGACCACGGCCAGGACCACCTCGATGGGCGAGTTGAACTCGTGGGCGCGGTAACGCAAGAGGTCCGCGTAGGCCCGAGTCGCGAGCGTGACGATGATGACCGAGATGGGCATGACCATCTTCTTGTCCTCGCTCACGCCCCAGTACAAGGTGTCGCGATGCAGCTTAATCAGCTGCACGGCGCGCCGCAGGATGTCGTCGAGCGCCAGCTTCTCGTCTGGCAGCGGCGTCACCGTCGTGCGTGCCTCGACCTGAGATTTGCGCACCGTCGTCTGGAACGGGAAGCGCAGGTTTGCGTTCGTGCAGAACCAGTCGGCAAACTCTTCCGGGTTCGACGGCGCCCAGCGCGTATCAGGCTCCCGCACCGACAGGCTCGAGCCGACCTTGCCGGTCTGGTCACGCACGGCCGGAGTGAGGTCGAAGTAGTACGGCTTGCCCGGGAAACCCAGGCGCCAGCAGCGGCGCTTTTCTTCGGGCGTGCCGGTGACGCTTTCGTTGCCTTCGAGCGCCTTGCCGAACGCCGCGAACATCACTTCCGGGTTGGGTGAGTCGTACTTCGGCCCCGTCAGCTTGACGACGAGGTCGAGGTCGAAGTTCACCGGGTAGCGTTGGCTGATGGTCGTCTGCGTGCGCATCGAGCCCTGCGGGAAGATGTGCACGTCGTGACGCGGCAGGCTCAGCTTCTCGGCCACGCGCTCGGCGAGCTTCTCGTAGTCGGCTTCGGCGCGCGCACGGTCGGTCGGGTCCAACTCGAGGCGGCGCAGCAGGTTGCCGATGAGCTGTTCCCACTGATGCTCTTCTCCGCTTGACTTCAGCGAGGCGATGATGCGTTTGGAAAGGGTCGGGTTCGTGGTCATGGGTCCTCGCGTTCAGTGTTGGAGGGGGTGGGTGAGTGCCTGACCCGTGACCAATTCGCGGACCAGCTTGGCGGTGATTTCGATGGTGGGCTGGTAGGCGGCGCCGGCGCCGGGCAGCGCCTCATAGCAGATGAAGTCGGCGTGATGGCGCGCCTGCATCTTCTGGCCGACGATCAGCGCCGCCGTCGTTGGCGCGCTGACGAACAGGTGCACGCGGCGCACCTTCCAGTCGTCCTGGAGCTTTCGCATGGCCGCGTCCACTGCCAACGCGACCAACTGCAGGTCTTGTGGGTGCTGCATGCAGTCCTTGTCGAATGTCAGCCCGGTGATGCGCAGCGCCGGCAGGAGAAGCTCGTCGCCTCGCGCACAGGCGGCGGGCATCCGCGACGCGACGATGTCCGAGGTCAGCGCCACGACCAGGACAGCTTCTCCTTGGCCTTCAGCGTGAGGATGGAGTTCCTCGAGCTTGAACTTGTCGAGCGCGGCCACCGGCATTTCACCCTTGGGCCAGGCCCATCGAGTGCCGGCGCCGACCTTGTTGCGGTGCGGCTGGAAGAGATGCGTGCCGTCGTTGTCGCCGAGCACGCGGCCGGCGAGCAGCAACACCGACGTGCTGTGCAACGGGAAAACGGCCAGCCGCGGGCGAGCGGCGCCGCTGCGCGTGCCGTCGAGCAGGGTCTGCAGCAGCGGCATGTCCTGCTTCATCTGCTGGAAGAGCGAAGTCCAGTAGCCCGATGAATGCACATCGTGGTGCTGACCGCCGGGGTAGAAGTAGCGCGACACCTTCATCTCGGTGCTTCGCAGACCCTGGCCCCAGAGCGCTTCGTGTGCTTCGTCCATGCTGAACTGCGCGGGTTGGCCGGCGATGTTGCCGACGATGGCGATGACTTCGGCGGGCTTGTGTTGCAGGCCGTCGAGCAGCCGCTTCACCTCGGCGATGCTGTCCTCGCGCATGTGCTGCAGCACCTCGACCGTGTACTTGGCCGGGTTGACCTTGTCGATGAGGCGGTGGCACTCGTCGCACAGCAGCATGAAGTTCTTCGGCTCCGAGGCCCACAGCTTCGACAGCACGTGATGCCCGCGCGGGCCGTCTTCCGACGCGGCCACGATGTGGGCGAAGTAGCTGAACCGGCCGCGCGTGCCGGTCGCCGCGTGGCTCTTCAAGTCACGACCGCAGCCCGTGAACTGACAGCGCCAGCCAGCCAGGTAGGTCAGCTCTTCTTTGATGGCGGGGGTGACATCGCCTTCTCGACCGCCGTCATCGTCGTTGGAAGTCTTGAGCCATCGGCGCAGCAGGGCGAGCGTTCCCGTGGTCTTCGGCGCGGTCTCGGGGTCTGCCTCCCACGGTGCGCCCGCGACGGCCGCCCACGTCAGGCGCTTGCGCGAAAGCGGCTTCGCCGCCTCGATGGCGTCGCTGCCGAGTTCGCCGCAGCACACCATCTGCCAGGCACCGCCAGTCGCCGGCCGATGCCGCAAGCAGACGGTGTAGGCGTTGGCGATGACCAGGACCTCATCCTGCCCTCGCGCCAAGCGTGCAAGCTCGACCGCGAGACCGGCGTCATTCAGGACCGGAACGTCGCCCGAAGGCGGCATAAGGGTGGTGCGCGCCGACGCAGCGGGGATGGCGGTCGATTCGCCATCCGCACCGGCGACGGGCGCCTGTACGGGATGCTGGAGGTCCGTTGTGGTCAAGGGTTTCTCGATAGTGGGGCGTCAGAGTCGGGGCAGACGGCGGTTGAATCCGGCGACCGGCACCCCAAAACACGAACAGGAGCCTAAGGGATTACGATCAGTATATATCATCTTAATGATGAGGTGACGTCGCCATATGTGGATCATGAAGTCGTCTCGACTGCTATCATCTCGGCATGCCCGAGACCGAGAACCGCCGCGAGACCCTGCTCGCCGGCCTAACGAAAACGCAGCTTGAGCGTCTGTCGCACATTGACTTCAAGCTGTACTTCCTGGGCGAACTGCGCCGAGCGGACGTTGCCGACCGGTTCGGAACCGGGCCGGCGGCGGCCACCCGCGACATCGCGCTCTACCGAGAAATCGCGCCCGAGAACCTCGCGCTGGACAACACCGATAAGGTGTACCGCCTGACCGAGGCCTTCACGCCGCTCTTCGACTACGCACCCCAGCGGGTTCTGATCGCCCTGTCACAGGGGTTCGGCCAGGGGATTGAGGACAGCCTGCGGGCACAGGTACGCTGCGAGATCCCTCAGGCCTTAAGCCTGCCGAAGATGTCGACGCTGGCTCCGATCACGCGAGCCATCCACCGAGGGAAGGCCGTCCGCCTCGGCTACACGTCGGTCGACAGCGGGCATACCGAACGGGAGTTGGTGCCTTTGGCTCTCGTCGACATCGGCATTCGCTGGCACGTCCGCGCGTTTGACCGTCGCCACCGCGAGTTCCGCGACTTCGTCCTGACTCGGATGGAAAACCCCGTGGTGCTTGAGAACAGCCCGGTCGCGCGCGAAGAGACGGCGGAGTTCGACGTCCAGTGGAGCCGCATCATCGAGCTTGAGCTGGTACCGCATCCAGAGCACCCGCGGCCGGAGATCGTCCGCATGGACTACGACATCCCGGAAGGCGGTTGCCTGCGAGCGCGCGTTCGCGCTGCGAATGCGGGCTACATGCTGCGACGATCAACTATTGACTGCTCGCCTGACCACAGCCTGCGTGGCCTCGAGTACGCGCTGTGGTTACGCGATCCTTTGGCCCTGTACGGTGCCAGCAATGCGCAGCTGGCGCCTGGCTATCGGGATCCCAAGTCGGACCGCCAAATCAAGGCGCTTTAGCGGCTGATCGGGCGCCATTTTGCGTCCCCATCGCTGATGCTCAAAGGTTGTTGGCGGAAGCCCACACCCTCTTTGCTACGTCCCCTCACAGCCGCGAACCGGAGCCGAGCTCCGGATCGAGGAGCCGGCCAAGCACGCGTTTTCGGGCGCCGAAACAGAGAGGCAGAGATGCTCCGCGGGCCTCGTCGCTTGCGCCGCCGCGGCGACGGTTGCCCTTGTGCGAGGGCACGTCAAGGGCAGCGGTCCGGACGGCACGGAACGGCTCAGGCCGTGTAGCAGCGCGACCCGCCTTTTTGGTACTTTTTTGGTACTGCCAAGAAAAAAGCACCTAGCGTCGCCGCTAAGTGCTTGATTCTCCTACCGAATTTGGTAGGCGCGATTGGACTCGAACCAACGACCCCCACCATGTCAAGGTGGTGCTCTAACCAGCTGAGCTACGCGCCTGGAAAACGCGGCAGTATAGCCGAGCATCGGTCGCGCCCCGCGGGTCGGCGCCGCGCCGGTCGGCGTTTCAGCGCCGCCGTGCGCGGTGCACGCCGTCGACGCGCGCGAGCTCGGCCAGCACGCGCGGCAGCCGCGCGACGTCGCGCGTCTCGACGGTGAAGTGCAGCGACGAAGCGGCCCGCGCCGCGCCGGCGTGGGTCTGCACCGCGACGACGTTCATCTGCTGCTTGACGAACACCTCCGACAGGTCGCGCAGCAGCGCGTGGCGCTCGTCGGCATCGACGACGATGTCCAGCGGGTACACCGGCGCGCGATCGCCGACGGCCGCGCCCCACGCGACGTCGATCACCCGCTCGGGCGCGCGCTGCGTCATCTGGCGCAGGTTCGGGCAATCGCGCCGGTGCACCGCGACGCCGCGGCCACGCGTCACGTAGCCGGTGATCGCGTCGGGCGGCACCGGGCGGCAGCACTTCGCCAGGCTGGTCAGCAGCGTGTCGAGGCCGACGACGAGCACGCCGCCGCGCGCCGTACCGTCGCTGCGCGCGCGGTGCAGCGCGACCGCGTCGTCGGCCGGCGCCGCCGCCGGACGCAGCAGGTTCTCGATCGTCCGCAGCGACAGCTCGTCCTTGCCGACGACCTCGTACAGCGCGTCGGCGTCGCGCAGCCCGAGGTCGAGCGCCAGCGCGTCGCGCTCGACCGCGGTGCGGCCCTCGCGCTGCAGCAGCCGCTCGACGAGTTCGCGGCCGCGGGCGATCGTGTCGCGCTGCGCACGGGCGTTGAACCACGCGCGGACCTTGGCGCGCGCGCGGCCGCCGGCGAGGTAGCCGAGCTCGGGGTTCAGCCAGTCGAGCGACGGTCCGCCGTCCTTGGCGGTGACGATCTCCACTGTCTGCCCCGACCGCAGCGGCGTGTTCAGCGGCACGATCGCGCCGTCGACCTTGGCGCCGCGACAGCGGTGGCCGACGTCGGAATGCAGGCTGTACGCGAAGTCGACCGGCGTGCCGCCGGCCGGCAGCTCGACGACCGCGGCCTGCGGCGTGAAGACGTAGACGCGGTCGTCGAACGCCGTCGTGCCGGGCGTCGCGTCGTGCGCCGCGTGGTCGCGCTCCCACGCCAGCAGCTCGCGCAGCACCGCCTTGCGCGCTTCGGCGATGCGATCGCCGGCGTCGAGCCGCTGCGCCGTGCCGCGCGCGCCACCTTCCTTGTACATCCAGTGCGCGGCGACGCCGTGCTCGGCGTGGGCGTGCATCTCGCGCGTGCGAATCTGCACTTCGAGCGTCCGCCCGGCGGCGTCGCGGACGACGGTGTGCAGGCTCTGGTAGCCGTTGGCCTTCGGGCGCGCGACGTAGTCGTCGAACTCGCCGTCGACCGGCGTCCACGTCTCGTGCACCCGCGCCAGCACCGCGTAGCACGTCGGCACGTCGTCGACGACGACGCGCAATGCGCGGGTGTCGAAGATGCGCGCGAAGTCGAGCCCCTTGCCGCGCATCTTGCGGTAGATGCTGTAGAGGTGCTTGGGCCGCCCGTGGACGTCGGCGCGCAGCCCGGCGCGGTCGAGCAGCGCCGCGAGCTCGGCGCGCGCCGCGCCGACGCTCGCCTCGCGCGCGGCGCGCGTCTCGTCGACGAGTCGGGCGATGCGCTGGTACTCGACGGGGTCGAGGAAGCGGAACGCGAGGTCTTCGAGCTCCCACTTGATCTGCCAGATGCCGAGCCGGCTGGCCAGCGGCGCGAACACCTGCTGCGATTCGAGCGCGATCGCCATCGGACACGGCGCGTGCTTGTTCGCCGCGTGCCAGCGCAGCGTCTGCAGCCGCGACGCCAGCCGCAGCAGCACGACGCGCAGGTCGCGCGAGAACGCCAGCAGCATCTTGCGCACGCGCTCGGTCTGCTCGGCGTGGTCGGCGCCGTGCTGCGCGGCGCGCGTGGTGCGCTGGATCTGCATCAGCTTGCGCGTCAGCGCGACGAGGCCGGCGGCGCTGTCGCCGAAGGCCTTGCGCACGACGTCTTCGGGCCGCTGCAGGTGGTCGCCGGCGTAGACGAGGTAGGCCGCGGCGCACAGCGACGGCGCGCCGCCGATGCCGCGCAGCACCGCGGCAACGCCGTCGGCGTGGGCGAGCGTGTCCTCGCCGCTGTCGAGCTCGCGTCCGGCGAGCAGCGGCTCGGCGAAAGCACGGGCGCGGGCGACCGCGTCAGCGGCGCTGCCGTCGGCGGCGTCGGCCTCGGTGCTCGCGAGGCGGACGATGGCCGCGGTCTCGGCCGCGCCGCCGGCAGCCGCGGTCTTCACGGGTCGAGCAGGAAGCGGCGGACGACGGAGCGCTGGTCGGCGGCGACGAGCGTCGGCGCGTGGCCGACCCCGGCGAACGTCGCCAGTTCGGCGCGCGGCCCGCGTTCGCACATCGCCGCCGCGGTCGCCGGCGACAGCAGGTCGGATTCGGCGCCGCGCAGCAGCAGCGTCGGGCACGCGATGCGGTCCCACGCCTGCCACATTGCGGCCTCTCCGGCCGCGGCGGCGGCCGGCGTCACCGCGCGAAACGGCAGCGCGATCGCCGGGTCGTAGTGCGGCTGCAAGCCGGGCTCGCCGTCGCGGTCGTCGGCGACGACCTGGTGCTGCGCCAGCGCCAACCACTCGTCGCGCGAGTGCGGACCGAACGACGACAACGTCGCCCACATCGCGTCGGCGGCTTCGTCGAGGGTGCGCCACCAGGCCGGCTGGCCGACGTAGCGGCCGATGCGCTCGATCGCCACCGGCTCGAGCGTCGGCCCGACGTCGTTGACGACGAGCCGCCGCACCGGGGTGTTCGCCAGCGACGCGAGCGCGATGCCGATCAACCCGCCCATCGACGTGCCGACCCAGTCGATGCGGTCGACACCGAGCCGCGCGACGAGCGTGACGACGTCGGCGACGTAGGTCGGCACGACGTAGGCCATCGGGTCGGAGAGCCGGTCCGAGCGGCCGCGGCCGACGATGTCCGGGCAGACGACGCGGCAGTCGGCGGCCAGGTCGCGCGCCAGCACGTCGAAGTCGCGGCCCTGGCGCGTCAGCCCGTGGACACAGACGACGACGTGCGGATTTGCGGCGTCGCCCCACTCCCAGTACGCCATGCGGTGCAAGCCGCGCGCATCGAGGCAGCGAACGTGGTTCAGGCGCGGGTCGGCGGCGGCAGCGGCGTTCATCGCGGCGATGCTAGTCGCCGCGCCGCGCCGGCGGCGACGGCGCGACGCGGACAACAGATGCCGCTGGCCGACGCTCGCTACCGCTGCAAGCCCGCCGCAAGCGCGCCGCGCGGCGCCGGCTTCGCGCTGGCGGTCCGCTATTTCAGCTGCACGCTGCCGCCGACCGTCGCGGTCACCGTCGCCTTGCCGGCCTCGACCGGCAGCGATTCGTCGGCGGCCATCGGCGCGCGCGCCGCCTGCATCCGCAGCATCGGCCGTTCGGGCGGCGGACCGTCGGTCGACACCGACACCTCGCGCAGCGCGTAGCCCGAAAAGCCGAACTGCCGCGCGACCGCGTCGGCGCGCTGGCGAAAGCGCGCGATCGCCTGCGCCGCGACGTCGGCCTCGACCTGCTCGCGCGCTTCGCGGCTCAGGCTGTGCGACACGCGGGCGACCGTCAACGTCGTGATCCGGCCGGCGAGTCGGGCGATCGCCGCGCTGTCGCGGCCCTGCACGATCAGCTCGGCGCTGCCCTGCCAGCCGCTGATGCCGCCCTTCGGCATGTAACGCGGGTGCAGCGTGAACTGACCCGTCTCGACCTGCAACCGACCCGGCGCTGCCACCGTGCGCGCCTCGGCCAGCGCCGCGTCGAGCGCCTGCTTCAGCTGCGCCTGGATCGCCGCGGCGTCGAGCCCGTCGCGCGTCGTCGAGAAAACGACCGTCAGCCAGTCCTGCGCCAGCTCGACGGTGGCGCTCGCGGTCAGCGAGACGACGTTCTCGGGCGGCGGCGGCAAAGGTTGCGCGGCGGCGGCGCCGGTCGCAGCGATCCAGACGACGATCGGTGCGGCGAGCGAACGCAAGGCGGTGGGCATCGGTACGGGCTCCTGGCGACGGCGGACAACGCGCCGCGGACCTTATCAGCGCGCCGACCGGCCGCGGCGTTGACCGCGGCGGGGTGCGGTCCCCTCGCCGGCCGGCCGTCGAAAGGGCCAGCCGACCGCCGCGCCACGATGGCGCGCGCCACCGCACAATCGGCGCTGGCAAACGAGGGATCGACCATGACCACGCCGGCCAACGTCCGTGCCGACCGGATCGTCGTCGTCGACGACGACGCCCGCATCCGCGACCTGCTGCGCCGCTATCTGTCGCAGGAAGGTTTCGAGGTGCTGCTCGCCGAGGACGCGAAGGCGCTGAACCGCGTGCTGACGCGCGAGACCGTCGACCTCATCGTCCTCGACCTGATGCTGCCCGGCGAGGACGGTTTGTCGATCTGCCGCCGGCTGCGCGCGGCAAGCGACCTGACGCCGATCATCATGCTGACCGCGAAGGTCGAGGACGTCGACCGCATCGTCGGCCTCGAGGTCGGCGCCGACGACTACCTGCCCAAGCCGTTCAACCCGCGCGAGCTGCTGGCGCGGATCCACGCGGTGCTGCGCCGCCGGCCGACGCCCGAAGCCCCCGGCGCGCCGAGCAAGGAGACGCAGGTCGTGACGTTCGGGCCGTTCGAATTCGACCTGAGCCTGCGCCGGTTGTCGAAGAACGGCGAGCAGATCGCGTTGACGACCGGCGAGTTCAGCATGCTGAAGGCGCTGGTTCGCCACCCGCGCCAGCCGCTGTCGCGCGACAAGCTCGCGCAGCTGGCGCGGGGACGCGAGTTCGAACCGTTCGACCGCAGCCTCGACGTGCAGATCTCGCGGCTGCGCAAGATGCTCGAGCCCGACCCGGCGCAGCCGCGCTACATCCAGACGGTGTGGGGCGTCGGCTACGTCTTCGTGCCCGACGGGGCGGCGTGACGCGCGGCCGGCCCGCGCGCGACCGCCGCCGCCCGTCGACCCCGCGGGCCGATGGCGCCTAACCGCCTCGGTACCCGCGGCCGACGCCTCGGGCTCGGGTTCAACCTCTTCTGGCGCACGTTCGCGCTGCTGACGCTGCTGCTCGCCGGCGGCGTCGCGGCGTGGGTCGCGACGCTGCGCTTTCTCGAGCTCGAGCCGCGCGCCGTGCAGGCGGCCGCGCAGACTGCGGCGCTCGTCAACCTGTCGCGCGCCGCGCTGCAGCAGGCCGACGGCATCAACCGCGTCGCGCTCGTCAAGAGCCTCGGCGCGCAGCAGGCGATCCGCGTCGCGCCGCGCGAGCCGGGCGACCGCTGGGAGCCGTTCGAGGTCGACCGCTTCACGCGCCGCGTCGGCCGCGAGTTGCGTTCGGCGCTCGGCCCCGACGCGCTGGTCGCGCGATCGGTCAACGGCCGGCCGGGGCTGTGGGTCGGCTTCTCGATCGACCGCGACGCGTACTGGCTGCAAGCCGACGCGGCACCGGGCGCGGGCCTCGACCGGCGGACGTGGGCGATCTGGGTCGGCATCGCGCTGGTGGCGTCGCTGGTCGGGTCGATGACGATCGCCAGCCTGATCAACCGGCCGCTGAAGCAGCTGTCGTTCGCCGCCAGCCGCATCCGCGATGGCGACCTCGAATCGCGCCTCGACGAGAACACGCTGACGACCGAGATCCGCGAGGTCAACCGCGGCTTCAACCGCATGGCGCGCGAGCTGGCGCGCGTCGAGGAAGACCGCGCGGTGATGCTCGCCGGCATCAGCCACGACCTGCGCACGCCGCTGGCGCGGCTGCGGCTCGAGGCCGAGATGAGCGTCGACGACGAGGAAGCCAAGAAGAACATGGCGCAGGACATCGACCAGCTCGACGCGATCATCGACAAGTTCATGGACTACGCGCGCCCCGGCGAGACGCGGCTGCACCCGGTGCACGTCGCCCACCTGATCGACCGCGAAGCGGCGCTGCTGCGCGACCCGACGCAGATCCGCATCACGTCGCGGGTGCCGATCGACCTGGCGGTGATGGGTGACGAGATCGAGCTCGGCCGCGTATTCCTGAACCTGTTCGAGAACGCGCGCCGCTACGGCCGCGGCACCTACACCGGCGTCGCCGACGTCACCGTCAGTTCGGTGAAGACCGGGCCGTGGGTGATCGTCAGCGTGCGCGACCAGGGGCCCGGCGTCGCGCCGGAGAAGCTCGGCCAGCTGGCCACGCCGTTCTTCCGCGGCGACGCGGCGCGCACCGCGGCCACCGGCGCCGGCTTGGGACTCGCGATCGTCGACAAGGCGATGCAGCGCATGGGCGGCACGCTCGAGATGGCCAACGCCCCCGACGGCGGGCTGATCGCCCACCTGCGGCTGCAGCGGGCGCCGTAGCCGATCTCGCGCCGTGCCCGGCGCGACGTTGCGTGCCGTCAGCCGGCGAGGCGGTCGACGCGCCGACGCAGCCGTTCGATCTCGTCTTGCAGGTCGGCGACGAGCGCGGCGAGCTCGGGCACGGCGTCGAAGCGCGCTTCGAGCTGTGCCATGCGCCGCGCGCGGCGCAGCGTCACCGCGTCGAAGCGCCAGGCCGCTTGCTCGGCATCGGTGAACGACACCAGCAGCCCCGACTGCACACGCTCGACGATCCATTCGCGGCTGACCGCGCAGACGCGGCACGCGTCGTCGAGCGTGACGCCGGCGGCATCGAGGAAGACGACGTCGTCGTCGGCAGCGGTGGTCATCTCGTCACTCCCCTCGTTCGGCCTCGGCGGCCGCCACCTTGCGCGCGTCGAAGTCGGGCAGCGCCGCGGCCATCGCTTCGTAGGCCTGACGCGCGCGCGGGTCCAGGCCGCTCGGGAGCACGACCCGCACGACCAGTTCGAGGTCGCCCGGCGTTGCCCCCGGCAGCCCCTTGCCGCGCACCGTCAACGTCCGGCCCGACTGCGCGCCGGGCGGCACGCGCACGCGCAGCGTCGTCGCGTCGGGCAGCGTCACCGGCACGACCGCGCCGAGCGCCGCCTCCCACGGCGCGACCGGCAGGTCGGCGACCAGCGTCGTGCCGTCGACGCGGAACTGCGGGTGCGGGCGGAACTGCACCTCGAGGTAGAGGTCGCCGGCCGGCGCGCCGCCATGGCCGGCGGCGCCCTGCCCCGACAGCCGGATCATTTGCCCGGGCTTGACGCCAACCGGGATCTTCACGTCGAGCGTTCGCTCGGCCAGCTGCACGCGGCCGTCGGCGCCGAGCTGCGGGCTGCGCAGCGTGACGCGCTGCGTCGCGCCGCGCCACGCGTCTTCGAGCTCGAGGACGATCTTCGCGTGGTGGTCCTGGCCGCGGCGCTCGCCGCCCGCCGCAGCGGCAGGGCCGCCGCGACGCCCGCCGCGCCCGGCGGCGCCGAAGATCTGCGCGAAGAAGTCGCTGAACGCCTCGTCGTCGATCGTCTCGCCGCCGGGGCCGGAGAACTCGAAGCCCGCGTCCCAGTCGGGCGGCGGCGTGAACGGCTCGCCCTGGCGGCGCCCATGGCCGACCGCGTCGTAGGCCGCGCGGCGTTCGGGGTCGGACAGCGCGGCGTAAGCCTCGTTGACCTCGCTCATCCGCAGCGCGGCGTCGGCTTCCTTGCTGACGTCGGGGTGGTACTTGCGCGCCGCCTGGCGGTAAGCCTTCTTGATCGCGTCGGCGGTCGCGTCGCGCGGTACGCCGAGCACTTGGTAGTAGTCCTTGAATTCCACGCGTGATTCCCTTTCGCGGCCCGCCGCGCGGCGCACCTGTTCAGGCGCCCTGCACCGGCGGCAGCCGCTGCAGCAGGCACACCGCGCGCGCCTCGATCGCGCGCCCCTCGCCGACCGGGCCCATCCGCTCGGCGGTCTTGGCCTTGACGTTGACCGCGTCGGCGCCGATCGCCAGCGCCTCGGCAATCGCGCCGCGCATCGCCGCGACGTGCGGCGCGATCTTCGGCGCCTGCGCGACGATGGTGCTGTCGACGTTGACGATCTCCCAGCCGGAGCTGCGCACCGAAGCAGCGGCGGTGGCGAGCAGGCGGCGCGAATCGGCGCCGGCGTGCGCCGGGTCGGTGTCGGGAAAGTGCCGGCCGATGTCGCCGAGCCCGGCGGCGCCGAGCAGCGCATCGGTGATCGCGTGCAGCAGTGCGTCGGCGTCCGAGTGGCCGAGCAGGCCGTGGCTGTGCGGGATCGACACGCCGCCGAGTACCAGCGGCCGGCCGGCGACGAGTGCGTGCACGTCCCAGCCTTCGCCGATGCGCAGCGCCACGCTCATGGCTCGCCGACCCGGGTCGAGATCCACCACGTCGTGCCGCCGGCATCGCGCACGCCACCGCGCTTGTCTTCGTCGTGCTTCTGCACCGGCGCCTGCACCGACTCGGCACCCGCCGCGAGCGCGCGCGCGTAGCAGGCGTCGACGTCGGCCACGTAGACGTGCACGTGCGCGCCGGTTGCGGGCCACTGCGGCGCGGCATCGGCGAGCATCACGACCGAGTCGTCGATTCGCACTTCGGCGTGCAGCAGGCGACCGCTGTCGTCGGGGTAGGCGCAAAGCCGCTGCGCCGCGAAGACCGCTTCGACGAACGCGATCGTCGCTGCGGCGTCTGCGACGACGAGATACGGCGACACCGACGGGTGGCCATCGGGCTTGAACGATTTCATCGCGGGGTCTCCTCGAAAATGGCGTCGGTCCCGGCGGCGACGCTGCGCGCGCGCAACAAGCGCTCCGCGAGGTCGAAGTCAGCAGGCCACGTGAGCTTGAGATTGTCGACGTCGCCCGCCACGAGCCGCGGCTGCAAGCCGAGCGCTTCGACCGCGCCGGATTCGTCGGTGACGGACGCACCGGCCGCGCGCAGCGCACGGTCGAGCAGGCCGATGCGGAACATCTGCGGCGTCTGCGCAAGCCACTTCGCGGCGCGGTCGAGCGTCGCGGCGACACGCGGCGGCGCGTCGCCGTCGGTCGCGGTGGCGGACTTCAGCGTATCGGCCAGCGGCAGCGCCAGCAAGCCGCCGACGGCGTCGTCGACGCACGCGTCGATCAGCCGATCGACCGCCGCCGGCCGCAGCAGGCAGCGCGCGGCGTCGTGCACCAGCACCCAGTCGCCGTCGCGCGCGCCGCTTGCGCGCAGCGCTGCCAGCCCGGCGGCGACGCTGGCCGCGCGCGTCGCGCCGCCGCGGCGCACCGCCGTCACGCCGCGCGCGGCACTGCGCGGCACGTGCGCCTCGAACTGCGTGTCGTCCGCCGCGAGCACGACCCAGGTGCCGACGATGCGAGGCACCGCCGCAAGCGCCGCAAGCGTGTGCCCGACCACTGCGCGCCCGGCCAGCACCGCGTACTGCTTGGGGCCGCCCGACGCGGCGCGCGTGCCGCTGCCGGCGCACGGCACCAGCGCGTACAGGCGCGGCGCGGCGGCGCGCGGGTCGGTGGCGGCCATGTTGCGGCGAATTCTAGGCAGCGGGTGCCGGGCAACGCGGTGGCCGCCGCGCGACGCGCCGCGCACCGGTGAGACGCAAACCGCGGCGCTGCCGGATGCCAGCGCGTTGCCGATTCGCCGCGCCGCGGTCATCATCGGCGGGATGAGCCGCCCACTGCCCTTGCGCTCGCTCGCCGCCGTCGCGTTCGTCAGCGCGGCGCTCACGGCGATTCCGTGGCTGGCGATGCGCCACACCGCCGAAGTCGCGTGGCAAGCGTCCGACTTCGCCACCGCGTTCGCGCTGCTGTTCGCCACGGGCGTTGCGATCGTCGCGGCGCGGCGCGTCGTGCCGCGCGGCGCGCGGCGCGCGTGGGCGATGGTCGGCATCGTCGCCGCCGCCGCGCTGGTCTGGGCCGAGCTCGCGGTCGGCGTGTTCCGCTAGCCTCGCCGCACCGGCGCGTCCCTAGAATCGCGACCCCCGGCGCGCTCGGCCGCGCCGGCTCCGCAGTCCCCTCCCGCTTCGATGCAACTGCCGACGATCGCGCCGGGCAAGCGCTACACGTTGCCGCGCCCCCCGGGGTCGGCCGACGCGCTGCTGCTCGCGCGGCTGGCGCGACAGCACGCCGACGCGCAGCGCCTCGTCGTCGTCTTCACCGCCGAGCCCGCCGACAGCCAGCGGCTCGCCGAAGAAATCGCGGTCTTCGACGCGGCGCTGCGCAGCGCCGTCTTCCCCGACTGGGAAACGCTGCCGTACGACGCGTTCAGCCCGCACCAGGATCTGGTCTCGGAACGGCTGGCGACGCTGTGGCGCATCCATCAGCGCGACGTCGACGTCGTGCTGCTGCCGGCAACGACCGCGCTGACGCGGCTCGCGCCGACGTCGTTCCTCGCGGGCACGACCTTCCACTTCCGGCAGAAGACCAAGCTCGACGCGGCGCGGCTCAAGTCGCAGCTGACGCTCGCCGGCTACGAGCACGTGAGCCAGGTCGTGTCGCCCGGCGAGTACGCGGTGCGCGGCGGGCTGATCGACCTGTTCCCGATGGGCAGCGCGGTGCCGTACCGCGTCGACCTGTTCGACGACGAGGTCGACTCGATCCGCACCTTCGATCCCGACACGCAGCGAAGCCTCTATCCGGTGCCCGAAGTGCGCTTGCTGCCGGGGCGCGAGTACCCGATGGACGAGGCGTCGCGCAACGCGTTCCGCGCGCGCTGGCGCGAGCAGATCGAAGGCGACCCGACACGCGCGCGGATCTACAAGGACATTGCCCACGGCCTGGCCGGCGGCGGCATCGAGTACTACCTGCCGCTGTTCTTCGACTCGCCGGCGACGTTCTTCGACTACGTCGGCGGCGGCGACGACGCCGCCGCGGCGCTGGTGCTGCACGGCGCGGTCGACGACGCGATCCAGCGCTTCTGGGCCGACACGCGCGAGCGCCACCGTTTCCTGCAGCACGACCCCGAGCGACCGCTGCTGCCGCCTTCGGCGCTGTTCCTCGCCGTCGACGAGTTCTTCGCGCGCACGCAGCCGCACGCCACGCTCGCGCTGCGCGGCGACGAAGGGGTGGCGTACGCGCGGCCGCTGCCCGATGTCGGCGTCGACCGCGCCGCCGCCGAGCCGCTGGCGCGCCTCGAACGCCACCTCGCGACGACGCCTCACCGCGTGCTCGTCGCCGCCGAAAGCGAAGGCCGGCGCGAGAGCCTGATCGAGCTGCTGCGCGAGCACGGCGTGGCGCTGCCGACGGTGGCCGGGATCGACGAGTTCATCGCCGGCGACGAGAAGCACGCGATCGTCGCCGCGCCGCTGGCCGCGGGCTTTCACTGGATCGAGACCGACCCGCCGCGGTCGATCCAGATCGTCACCGAGACCGAGCTGTTCGCGACGACGCGCGACGCGCGCCGACGGCGCAAGCAGGAAGCGACGAGCAGTGTCGACGCGCTGATCAAGGACCTGTCGGAGCTGAAGATCGGCGACCCGGTGGTCCACCTGAACCACGGCATCGGGCGCTACCGCGGGCTGAAGAACATCGACCTCGGCGACGGCACCAGCGAGTTCCTGCACCTCGAGTACGCCGACCAGGCGACGCTGTACGTGCCGGTGTCGCAGCTGCAGCTGATCAGCCGCTACACCGGCGTCGGCGACGACGAGGCACCGCTGCACAAGCTCGGCAGCGCGCAGTGGGACAAGGCCAAACGCAAGGCTGCCGAGCAGGTGCGCGACACCGCCGCCGAGCTGCTCGACCTGTACGCCCGCCGCGCCGCGCGCGAGGGCCACGCGCACCGGTTCACGCCGCGCGACTACGAAGCCTTCGCCGCGAGCTTCGGGTTCGAAGAGACGGCCGACCAGCGCGCGGCGATCCACGTTGTGATCCAGGACCTGATCAGCCCGAAGCCGATGGACCGCCTGGTCTGCGGCGACGTCGGCTTCGGCAAGACCGAGGTCGCGCTGCGCGCGGCGTTCGTCGCGGTGCACGGCGGCAAGCAGGTGGCGATCCTCGCACCGACGACGCTGCTCGCCGAGCAGCACCACCAGACGCTCGTCGACCGCTTCGCGCCGTGGCCGGTGAAGATCGCCGAGCTGAGCCGCTTCCGCAGCCCGAAGGAGGTGAAGACCGCGCTCGACGGGCTGGCCGACGGCAGCGTCGACATCGTCGTCGGCACGCACAAGCTGCTGAGCAGCGACGTCAAGTTCGCGCGCCTGGGGCTGCTCGTCATCGACGAGGAGCACCGCTTCGGCGTGCGCCACAAGGAGGCGATGAAGGCGCTGCGCGCCGAGGTCGACGTGCTGACGCTGACCGCGACACCGATCCCGCGCACGCTCGGCATGGCGCTCGAAGGGCTGCGCGACCTGTCGGTGATCGCGACCGCGCCGCAGCGGCGGCTGGCGATCAAGACCTTCGTCCGCACCGAGGGGTCGAGCGTGATCCGCGAGGCGGTGCTGCGCGAGCTGAAGCGCGGCGGCCAGGTCTACTTCCTGCACAACGAGGTCGAGACGATCGAGCACCGGCGTACCAAGCTCGCCGAGCTCGTCCCCGAGGCGCGCATCGCCGTCGCCCACGGCCAGATGCCCGAGCGCCAGCTGGAGCGCGTGATGCGCGACTTCGTCGCCCAGCGCCACAACGTGCTGCTGTGCTCGACGATCATCGAGACCGGCATCGACGTGCCGAGCGCCAACACGATCGTCATCAGCCGCGCCGACAAGTTCGGCCTGGCGCAGCTGCACCAGCTGCGCGGCCGCGTCGGCCGCAGCCACCACCAGGCCTATGCCTACCTGATGGTGCCCGACGCCGAGGCGCTGACCAAGCAGGCGGCACTGCGGCTCGACGCGATCCAGCAGATGGAAGAGCTCGGCAGCGGCTTCTACCTCGCGATGCATGACCTCGAGATCCGCGGCGCCGGCGAGGTGCTCGGCGAGAGCCAGAGCGGCAACCTGATGGAGGTCGGCTTCCAGCTCTACAACGACATGCTCGCCGAGGCGGTGCGCGCGCTGAAGTCGGGGCGCGAGCCCGACCTGCTGAGCCCGCTCGCGGCGACGACCGAGGTCAATCTGCACGCGCCGGCGCTGCTGCCCGACGCGTACTGCGGCGACGTCCACGCGCGTTTGAGCCTGTACAAGCGGCTCGCCGGCGCCGAGCGCGGCGAGCAGATCGACGCGCTGCTCGAAGAGGTGACCGACCGCTTCGGCAAGCTCCCGGCGCAGGGGCAGACGCTGTTCGATACGCACCGGCTGCGCGTGCTCGCCAAGCCGTACGGCGTGCAGAAGATCGACGCCGGGCCGAAAGGGATGCAGGTGGTGTTCCGCGCCGACGCGCCGGTCGACGCGCAGCGCATCGTCGAGCTCGTGCAGAAGAACCGCACGATCAAGCTCGCCGGCAATGACAAGCTGCGGATCGACCGCGAGATCGGCCAGCCGGCCGACCGCGCGCAGTACCTGCGCGAGCTGCTGCGGCAGCTGGGCCGGCCGGTGGCCACGCCGGCTTGACGCACGATCGGCCGGTGATGCCTGCTATCGAGTTCGCCCCCGGCCTCGTCGTCCGCGGCGTCGTGCCGCCGCTGCGGCTGGCCGACTACAAGCTCGTCGCGTTCGACATGGATTCGACGCTGATCTCGATCGAGTGCGTCGACGAGATCGCCGACGTCGTCGGCCGCAAGGCCGAGGTCGCGGCGATCACCGAAGCGGCGATGCGCGGCGAGATCGCCGACTACAAGGACAGCCTGCGCCGCCGCGTCGCGCTGCTCGCCGGCGTTCCCGAGGACGCGCTGCAGCGCGTCTACGACGAGCGGCTGCGGCTCAACCCCGGCGTCGAGGCGTTCGTCGCCGCGTGCCGCGCGGCCGGGCTGAAGACGCTGCTGGTGTCGGGCGGGTTCACGTTCTTCGCCGACCGCGTTCGCCGGCGGTTGCAGCTCGACTTCGCGCGGTCGAACACGCTGGGTGTCGCCGGCGGGCGCCTCACCGGCACGCTGTTCGACCGGCCGTGGGGCGACATCGTCGACGGCGCCGAGAAGAAACGGGTGCTGCTCGAAGTCGCCGAGCTGATGGGCATTTCGATGGCCGAGACGATCGCCGTCGGCGACGGCGCCAACGACCTGCCGATGATGGCCGCCGCCGGGCTGTCGATCGCCTTCCACCCCAAGCCCGCGGTCGCCGAGCAGGCGATGATCGCGATCACCGCTGGCGGCCTGGACCGGGCCTTGGCGGTGCTGCGGCCTTGAGAGATGCAGGAAGGCATTCACCGCAGAGACGCAGAGTACACAGAGAAGAAGCAAGAGAGAGAAAGGCCGCGTATCGCGTCGATGCGTGCCCGTGTTTTCCAGCCGTTGAAGCCTTTGCTTTCCTCTGTGTCCTCTGCGCCTCTGCGGTGAGGTCTTGCGTTCGCAGCTACTTGAACCCCACCCGATCCAGCATCTGCTGCACCGCGGCGGTGTTGGCGCCGACCTTGGCGATCGGCACCGTCTCGGCCTTGAACGTGCCGAGCGTCTTCAGCGCCGGGTTCGCGGTGACGACGCCGGCGACGACCGGGTACTCGTTGTTGCCGTCGGCGAAGTGGCGCTGCGCCGAGTCGCTGGCCAGGTACTCGAGGAACTTCACCGCCGCGTCGCGGTGCGGCGCGTTGCGCGCCACTGCGGCGCCGGCGATGTTGACGTGGGTGCCCCAGCTCGACTGGTTCGGGAAGACCACGCCGATGCGCTCGACCACCGCCCGGTCCTCGGGCTTGGACGACCGCAGCAGCCGCGCGACGTAGTAGCTGTTGCTCAGCGCCACGCCGCATTCGCCGGCGGCGACGGCGCGGATCTGGTCGGTGTCGCCGCCCTTCGGCGCGCGTGCGAGGTTGGCCACCAGCCCCTTCAGCCAGGCCTCGGTGCGCTCGGGCCCGAGGTGCTCGAGCATCGAGCCGAACAGGCTCAGGTTGTACGGGTGCGAGCCGCTGCGCACGCACAGCTGGCCCTTCAGCGCCGGGTCGGCGAGCTCCTCGTAGGTGTCGACTTGGCTCGCCTTCAGCCGCGACTTGTCGTAGACGACGACGCGCGCGCGGGTCGACATGCCGAGCCACTGCGTGCCCTGCGGCGAGACGCCGCCGTGCAACTGCTCGGGGATGCGCTGGTCGAGCAGCGCCGACTTCACCGGCTGGAACAGGCCGTCCTGCTCGCCGCGCCACAGCCGCGCGGCGTCGACGAGCAGGATCACGTCGGCCGGGCTCGACGCACCTTCGGCCTTCAGCCGCGCCAGCAAGCCGGCGTCGTCGGCCTCGATGCGGTTGATGCGGATGCCGGTGGCCTTGGTGAAGTCGTCGTACAGCGCCTCGTCGGTCTGGTAGTGGCGCGCCGAATACAGGTTCAGCACCTTCTCCTGGGCCACGACGGGCGCGGCCAGGGCGGCGGACAACAGCGCGACGCCGGCGATCGCGGCGGCACGGCGGGTGAGCAAGACGTTCATCGGCGGATGCGGGTGGAGGTTGCGGGGGTTCGCATCATAAACGCGAATCACTCGCATTCGCAAATACTGAAAGCTTCACCGCGGAGACGCGGAGGACGCGGAGGAATGCAAGAAGAACCGCGCGGATCAAACACGTGGGGCCTTCTCTTCTTCCTGTCTTTCCTCCGCGCTCTCCGCCGCCGCGGTGACAGCATTCCTGTCTTTCCTCTGCGACCTCTGCGCCTCTGCGGTGAATGCATTCACTGCATCGACGCCCCGATCTGCGCCCAGGCCCGGTCGAGGCGCTTGGCGCTGACCGGCTGCGGCGTGCGCAGCTCCTGGGCGAAGAGGCTCACGCGCAGTTCCTCGAGCAGCCAGCGGTAGTCGGCCAGGCCGGCGTGGGCGGCGCCCTTCAGTTCGGCGGTGCGGCGCAGCCAGCGCTGCTCCAGCGGCCGCAGCTCGGCCAGCCGCGCGGCGTCGCGCGCCGGGTCGGCGCGCAGCTTGTCCAGGCGCAGCACGACGGCCTTCAGGTAGCGCGGCAGGTGCTGCAGCCGCTCCCACGGCGTGTCGGCGACGAAGCGCGCGCCGACCAGGCGCTGCAGCTGCG
>CBDUBX010000013.1:0-26779 GCA_965365495.1 uncultured Burkholderiales bacterium | reverse complement strand
CCTGCCGGTCGTCGGCCTCGGCACCTGGCTCGGCTTCGACCATGCGCCGGGCAGCGCGGCGTACACGCGGCTGCCCGGCGTGCTCGCGGCGCTGTTCGCCGCCGGCGGCCGCGTCGTCGACAGCTCGCCGATGTACGGCCGCGCCGAGACGTCGCTCGGCGAGGTGCTCGCCGCGGCCGAAGCTGCCTCTGGCACGCGCGCGTTCGTCGCGACGAAGGTCTGGACGCGCGGTCGCGCCGACGGCGTTCGTCAGATGGACGCGTCGATGCAGGCGCTGCGCGTGCGCGCGGTCGACCTGATGCAGGTGCACAACCTCGTCGACGTCCGCGAGCACCTGGCGACACTGCGCGACTGGAAGGCCGCAGGCCGGGTGCGGCATGTCGGCGTGACGCACTACACGGCCTCGGCCTACGACGCGCTCGAAGCGGTGCTCGCCGGCGAGAGCGGCATCGACTTCGTGCAGCTGAATTACGCGATCGACGACCGCCAAGCCGAGCGGCGGCTGCTGCCGCTGGCCGTCGACCGCGGCGTCGCGGTGCTCGTCAACCGGCCGTTCGGCGGCGGCGACCTGCTGCGCACGCGGCTCGGCCGGCCGCTGCCGGCGTGGGCCGCCGAAGCCGGCGCCGCGAGCTGGCCGCAGCTGCTGCTGAAGTTCGTGCTGAGCCACGCCGCGGTGACCTGCGCGATCCCCGGCACGAGCCGCCCGGAGCACATGGCCGACAACGCCGCCGCGGGGCACGGCGCGATCCGCGACCGCGCGTGGTGGACGCCGCGGCTGGCCGGTCTCGGGTTCTGAAGCGGCGTCGCCACCCGCTTCGGTCGCCCCTTGCCGGGCGCAGATCCCGCGTTCTGAAGCGGCGTCGGCCGACCGCTCACGCAGCGTCGCCACCCGCTTCGGTCGCCCCTTGCCGGGCGTAGATCCCGCGCACCGCGGCGATCGTGTCGGCTTCGTCGGCGCGCTTGTCCGGTCGGTAACCCTTGACGCGCGCGAACCGCAGCGCCAGGCCGCCGGGATAGTGCGGGCTCGCCTGCAGGTCGTTGAACGCGATCTCGACGACGAGCTCGGGGCGGACGAAGACGACGACGCCTTCGCGGCGTGTCTCGCGTGCCAGCAGCTCGTCGGTCTGCCAGCGCAGCAGCGCGTCGGTCAAGCCCTTGAACGTCTTGCCGAGCATCACCCAGCCGCCGTGGTCGGCGTCGCGCGCGCCCAGGTGCAGGTTCGATAGCCAGCCGCGGCGCCGCCCGTTGCCCCATTCGGCGGCGAGCACGACGAGGTCGAGGGTGTGGGTGCGCTTGACCTTGAGCCAGGTCGCGCCGCGGCTGCCGGCTTCGTACGGCGCGTCGAGCGACTTGGCCATCACGCCTTCGTGGCCGCGCGCCAGCGCGTCGGCGTAGAACGTCTCGGCCGCCGCGACGTCGGCGGTGACGAAACGCGGGATCGCCAACCCCGGCGGCACCGCATCTGCGAGTGCGTCGAAGCGCTCGCGTGCGGGCCGGTCGAGCAGCGACTCGCCGTCGCGGTGCAGGCAGTCGAAGAACCGCACCGCCAGCGGCAGCTCGGCGCGCAGCCGCTCGACGTCGAGCTTGCGGCCGAAGCGGCGCATCGTCTCCTGGAACGGCTGCGGCGCGCCCGACGGCTGCAGCGCGAAGGCTTCGCCGTCGAGGATCAGCTCACGCGCGGGCAGCGCGCGCACCGCGTCGACGACCTCGGGCACCGACGCGCCGACGTCGTTCAGATGGCGCGTGTAGACGCGCACGTCGTCGCCGCACTTGTGCACCTGCACGCGCGCGCCGTCGATCTTCCATTCGAACGCCGCGGTGCCGCCGAGCCGCGCCAGCGCGTCGGCCACGTCGTCGGCCGGCTGCGCGAGCATCGGCTGCACCGGGCGCAGCAATGCCACCGTGTATTGGGCCAGCGCCGCGGCGCCGTCGGCGAACAGCGCTCGCGCGACGGCGCGCAGACTGCCGGCGAGCATCGCCGCGCGGCGCACGTCGGCCGCGGCCACGTCGGCCGCGGCGGCGACGGCTTCGACCATGACACCCTCGAGCGCGCCCTGGCGCAGCTCGCCGGTCAAGAGCCGCCGCACGAAGTCCTGCTCGGCCGCGGTCGCGCGTTCGAGCAGGCCGCGCAACACCGCCTGCTTCCGTGCCGCAGCGCCCTTGCCCGCCGCGGTCGACGCGACCGCGGCGAACGCGGCGTCGACATCGGCGAGCGTCAACGACGGCGTGGCCGCCGGCGCCGGCAGCGATGCCGCCAACGTCGCCCAGCCGACACCGATGCGCCGCTGCCGTGTGTCGCCCGACAGGAATGCGACCGCGATCTCGGCGTCGTCGGGCGACGCGCCGCGCAGGCAGCTCGCGATCGCATCGCGCTTGGCCAGGCGGCTCGCGTTGCCTGCGGCGGCGGCCGACGCCGCGACGAGGTCGGCGAGCGTCGTCGTCATCGCGGCGTCTCGCGCACGACCGCGTCGCGGTTGCCGATGCACGTCGGCAGCCACACCGCGGCGTCGATCGGCTCGACCTGCGCGTGGACCATCGCCGGCGGCGCGTCGGGCGCGACGTCGATGCCGGCAGCGCGCAGCAGACCCTGGCGGCAGCGCACGAGCGTCGCGCGGCGCAGCGTCCACGGCCGGTGGTGGATGCGCGCGCGCAGCACGACGCGTCCGCGGTCGGCGGCGTACAGCACGTAGCGCTCGGCGACAAAGAACTCGAGGCTGCCGGGTGCGGCCGGCGGCTGCGGCGCGCCGTCGGGCCGCCAGCCAACGTCGAGCATCGCCGCGGCGTCGCTCTCGCGCGTGCTGGCGAACGACACGCCGCCGTCGGTGCCACGCTGCACGTGCATCCGCGCGTGGAAGTAAGGCATCCGCCAGCCGATGCGCGCGCCCCACTGCGCGAGCCGGCTCGTGATCTCGAGCGACGGAAACCACACGCCGGGAACGCCGTCGCGGTGGACGTAGATGCGCAGGTTGACCTCGTCGGCGCGGCCGACGAACGGCAGCGGCGGCAGCCCGGTGGCGCGCAGCCGCGTGACGCGAAACGGCGTCAGCCCGACCCAGGCGCGGCCGTCGTGCAGATCGAGCTCGACGCCGCGCGGCACGATCCGCGCGAGCGATCGCGGGTCGACCTCCCAGTGCAGCATCGCCAGGTCGGTCCAGCGCTGGTGCAGCACCGGCAGACGGGGCGGGCGCAGGCGTTGCGCGAGACGGTCGATCGCCATCGTGCCGACCATCGGCAAGGGCCGTGCGGGCGTGCCGCACATCGGCCCAGGGGCATGCGCCGAGCAGCGGCGAGCGCGTCGCGTGCGCTCCGCACGAACGCAACCGCCCGCGCGCCGCGCGCCGGCCCGGCAACGCCGCGCCGGCGTGCGATGCTCGCGCGATGAGCGGTGCCCCCGTTGTCGCCCACGTCGCGTGCCTGTGCGCCGCGTGGTGCCGCACCTGCGACGACTATGCGCCGCAGTTCGACGCGGTACTGGCCGCGCTGCGCGCCGAGCACCCGGCGCTGCAACGCCACTGGATCGACATCGAGGACGAAGCCGACCTCGTCGGCGACTACGACGTCGAGACCTTCCCGACGATCGTCGTCGCCGACGACCGCGGCCGCGCGCACTTCGCCGGACCGCTGACGCCGCAGCCCGAGACGCTGCAGCGCGTGCTGCGCGCGACGATCGCGGCAATGGCCGACGGCGACGTGCGCGCACCGGCTGCTGCCGCGCCCGGAGTCGACACCTTCGCGCAGCGGCTCGGGCAGCGGCCCCCGGACCGCTGGCCGCGCTCGGGGTAGATCCCGACCTCCGCTTCGGGGGCGGGCGGCACGGTGATCGACCGGGGCCGGCGAACGCGGTGGTAACGTGCCGCGTTCCGTCGCCGCCGCCCGCCGATGCCTGCCTTGCAACCCCTGCCCGTCGAGACGCGCCGCGAAACGCTGCGCCGCACCCTGCCCGCGATCGCCGGGCTGTTGAAGCAGCAGCGTGCCGGCGAGATCGCCAGCGCCGACATCGACGACTACGTGGCGATGGACTGGCTCGAGTGGAATGGCGGCAGCCTGCGGCTGACCGTCACCGGCGACAACGTCTGCCGGCAGCAGCGGCCGAAGTAGCCGCCGCGCCACACGGCGCGGCGTCGCGACGCCGTCGCCGGCCCTTCAACCACGCCTCAGGCGCCGTCGGTCGAGATCGCTTCGCCGCTGCGGCGCAGCGCGACCAGCCGGCCGGCGGCGTCGGGCAGCGCCTCGATCGCCAGCCGCGGCGGCGCCGCGCGGACGCCGCCGAAGATCGTCGCGAACGCCGCGTCGGCGGCGTCGCGACCGGTGCCGAAGCGCACGAAGCCCATCGGGATCGCGGTGTCCGACGGGTCGAAGATCGTCCAGCGGCCGCCGAGGTAGGCCTCGACGTAGGCGTGGAAGTCGGTCGGGCCGAGCGTCGGGTCGGCGCCGTAGTCGATGCCGGTCGTGAACCGCGCCGGAATGTTCAGCGCGCGGCACAGCGCGATCGTCAGGTGCGAGAAGTCGCGGCACACGCCCGCCGCCGACAGCAGCGTGTCGAGCGCCGACGTGCTGCCGTCGGACGACGCCGCCGCGAACGTCACGTGGTCTCGCACCCAGTTGCACACCGCCTCGACGCGGCGGTAGCCCTTGGGCAGCGCGCCGAAGTTGCGGTCGGCCAGGCGCAGCAGCCGGTCCGACGGGCAGTAGCGGCTCGGCAGCACGTACGGCAGCAACGACGTCGGCAGCTGCGCCACCGGCACCTCGTCGATCTCCTCGGGGCGCGCGAAGTGGTGGCGCAGCTCGACGGTCGCGGTGTAGGCCACGCGCAGCGGCCCGGCCGGCGCCGACAGCCGCAGGTAGCGGTTCAACGTCGTCGCGTCGGTGTCGACGCGCAGCGGCACTTGGCGCGACACGTCCAGGCGTTCGTCGAGCACGCGCTGGCGCACCGTCTGCGCGGCGTGGATGTTGAAGACGAAATCGGCGCCGGGGTCGGCGACGTCGTAGTCGAGCTCGATCGACAGCCGCAGCCGCACCGCGGCCGGCGCGTCGGCGGCCACCGTCGGCAACGGCAGGTGGAGGATTTCGTTCATCGGCCCGATGATCGGCGGCGCGGTCGCGCGGCGCGCTGCGCCGCGTCGAGCGCCGCCGCCGGCGCCAGCGCCGTCACGCCACGGTGCCCGGTGGCGCGGACGTCGCGCGCGGCCCGGCGGTTGCAGAAGCTGCCGCCGCAGCGAACGGCACGAGCGGCGCATCACTGCCGCCGGCCATCACCTTGTCGGGCGTCATCGGCGTCGTCCGCAAGCGCCGCCCGGTGGCGTGGAAGATCGCGTTGCTCACCGCCGCGGCGACGCCGACGATGCCGATCTCGCCGACGCCCTTGACGCCGATGCGGCTGACGATGCGGTCGTCCTCGGGAACGAAGACGACGTCGATCTCGCCGACGTCGGCGCTGGCTGCGACGTGGTATTCGGCCAGGCTGTGGTTCATGAATCGGCCGAGCGCGTGGTCGCAGTGCGTCTCCTCGAACAGCGCCTGCGACAGCCCCCAGACGACGCCGCCCATCACCTGGCTCGTCGCCGTCGTCGGATTGACGATGCGGCCGGCGGCGACCGCGCTGACGACGCGCGTCACGCGCACCTGGCCGAGTTCTTCGTCGACGCGCACTTCGCAGAACACCGCCGAGTGGACGGCGCGCGTGTAGCGGCGCTGCCGCAGCAGGTTCGGCAGCATCAAGTAGCGCGCCTGCACGTCGGGCAGGCCGCTGCCGCGAACGATCTCGCCGAGGTCGATCGACCGCGACGGATCGGCGGCGACGCGCAGCGTGCCGCCGACGCATTCGACGTCGCGAAAACGCGTGCCGGCGAGTGGCGAACCGTCGCCGCACCGCGCCAGCGACCACAGCTCGCGCTTGAGCCGCTCGCAAGCGCCGTCGACCGCCGAGCCGACCGTGGCCAGATGTGCCGACCCGCCCTCGACCGGCGCCACCGGCAGCGTCGAATCGCCGAGGCGGAACGTCACGCGTTCGAGCGGCAGCCCCATCGCCGCGGCGGCGATCTGGCTGATCGCGGTGTAGGTGCCGGTGCCGATGTCGCTGGCCGCGCTTTCGACGACCAGCGAGCCGTCGGCCGACAGCACCGCGCGGGCGCGGGCGAACATCGTCATCGCGTCCCACATCCCGGTGGCCATTCCCCAGCCGACCCATTCGTTCCCGTCGCGCATCGACCGCGGCGCCAACGGCCGGCGCGACCAGCCGAAGCGCGCGGCGCCTTGCTCGTAGCAGGCGAGCAGCGATTTCGTCGAGTACGGCTTGCCGGTGGCGGGGTCGGTCTGCGCGTGGTTCTTCAGCCGCAACGCCAGCGGGTCGACGCCGACCGCGTACGCAAGTTCGTCCATCGCCACTTCGAGCGCGTGCACGCCGTGCGCCGCGCCGGGCGCGCGCATGTCCATCGGGCTCGCGTGGTCGAGCTCGACGACGCGGTAGCCGAGCTGGACGTTGTCGCACGCGTAGAGCTGGCCCGACCAATTGACGACGACCTCGACGTAGTCCTCCAGGCGCGACGTCTCGGCCACCGCCTCGTGGAGGATCGCGACGAGCCGGCCGTCGCGTTCGGCGGCCAGCCGCAGCCGCTGCCACGTCTGCGGCCGGTGGCCGAACGTGAACATCTGCTGGCGCGTCAGCACGAGCCGTACCGAACGACCGCAGGCGTTCGACGCGAGCACCGCCAGGATCAACGCATAGTTGGGCCGCAGCCCCGAACCGAACGCGCCGCCGACGAAGCCGTTTTTCACCGTCACCTTGCGCTCGGGCAGGCCGAACACGCGCGACACGGTCCAGCGGCTGTTCTGCGCGCCCTGCGTCTTGTCGTGGATCGTCAGGTGGCCGTCGTCGCCGCGGATCACCGTCGCGGCGTGCATCTCCATCGGGTTGTGGTGTTCGACGCCGGCGTGGAATTCGGTGTCGACCTTCACCGGCGCGGCGTCGAACGCCGCGGGCGCGTCGCCCTTCGCCGACGGCGGCGGCTCGTAGCCGGCCTTCAGCCGGCTCGGGTCGCGGGCGCGGTCGCGCGCCGCGAGCAGATCGGTCTCGTGCGGCGTTGCGTCGTAGCGCACGACGACGCGGCGCGCGGCGTCGCGCGCGGCCTCGAACGTGTCGGCGACGACGACCGCCACCGGCTGGCCGCTGTAATGCACGCGGTCGTCGTGCAGCGGTCGCAGCGGCGTGCCGCCGGGCGAGATCATGTCCTTGTAGAAGACGCCGAGCGAGCGCATCTTCGGCCGGTGGTCGTGGGTCAGCACGTCGATCACGCCTGGAACGCGGCGCGCGTCGTCGACGTCGATCGCGACGATGCGGCCGCGGGCGACCGTCGCGTTGACGACGACCGCGTGCGCCAGCCCGGTCGCGTCGTGCTCGGCGGCGTACAGCGCGCGCCCGGTGACCTTCGCCGGGCCGTCGATACGCGCCACCGCGGTGCCGGGCGGCCGCTCGCCGGTGCCGGCCGGAGCGACCGGCTGCGGCTGCCTGCGCGGCGCGGACGTGGCGGCGTCGTCGGGCGTCATCGGCCGATCTCCCGCCCGCGCTGCGCGTCGAGCCCGGTGTTGGTGAGCACCCCGTCGCGCGCCATCTCGAGCGCGCGCACGATCGCGCGCCGCGCGAGCGGCGGCTTGAACGCGTTGTCGGTCGGCGCGCTGCCATAGGTGCGCGCGCCCTGCAGCAGCCGATCGGCGGCGCGTTCGAAGGCCGGCACGTCGGCCGGCTGGCCGTGCAGCAGCGACTCGGCTTCGGCCACGCGCCACGGCTTGTGCGCCACGCCGCCGACCGCGATGCGCGCCTGCGCGATGCGCCGCCGCGGCGGCGCGTCGCCATCGCCGTCGCCGTCGTTGTCGAACACCAGCGCCGCCGCCACCGACACCAGCGCGAAGGCGTAGGACTGGCGCTCGCGCAGTTTCAGATAGGTGCTGTGGCGGGCGAAGGCATCGACCCCCGGCGGCAGCTCGATGCGCACGATCAGCTCGTCGTTCGCGAGCGTCGTGTCGCCGTCGGGCCGGTCGTCGGGCAGCCGATGGAAGTCGGCGAACGCGATTTGCCGCGCGCCGCGCGCCGCCGATTCGACGTGGACCACGGCGTCGAGCGCCGCCAGCGCGACGCAGAAGTCCGACGGGTGGGTGGCGATGCAGTGCTCGCTGGCGCCGAGGATCGCGTGCTGGCGCGCGATGCCGCTGCGCGCCGGACAACCGCTGCCCGGCTCGCGCTTGTTGCACGGCACGCCGACGTCGTAGAAGTAGACGCAGCGCGTGCGCTGCAACAGGTTGCCGCCGTTGCTCGCCATGTTGCGCAGCTGCGGCGACGCCGCGGCCAGCAGCGCCGCGCGCACCAGCGGCGCGCGCTCGGTGACGAGCGGGTGCACGGCGGTGTCGGCGTTGCGCGCCAGCGCGCCGAGCGCCAGGCCGCCGGCAGGCGTCGCTTCGATCGCGCCGAGCGCCGGCGCCAGACGGTTGATGTCGACGAGCCGCGACGGCCGCGCGACGCCTTCCTTCATCAGGTCGACGAGGTTGGTGCCGCCGGCGATGAATGCAGCCGTCGCGCCGGCGTCGCCGCCGCGAAGCGGCACGGCGATCGCCCCGAGCGCGTCGGCCGGCGTCGCGGGGGCGACATGGTCGAAGGCGTTCATCGCTCCGATGCGCGCGCCGGCGCCTGCGCGTCGCCCGCGCCGGCGTCGCCGGTCAGCGCCACCGCGCACACCGCGCGCACGATCTGCACGTAGGCGCCGCAGCGGCACAGGTTGCCACTCATCAGCTCGCGCACCGCGCCCGGCGTGTCGGCCAGGCCTTCGCCGATCAGCCCCGCGGCCGAGCACAGCTGCCCCGGCGTGCAGTAGCCGCACTGGAACGCGTCGTGGTCGATGAACGCCTGCTGCAGCGGGTGCAGCGCGCCGCCGACGCCGGCCTCCTCACCGGCCAGCGCCGGCAACCCTTCGACGGTGGTGACGTCGCAGCCGTCGTGCATCACCGCGAACGTCAGGCACGAGTTGATCCGCCGGCCGTCGACGAGCACCGTGCACGCACCGCACTGGCCGTGGTCGCAACCCTTCTTGGTGCCGGTCAGGTGCAGCCGGTCGCGCAGCAGGTCGAGCAGCGTGACCCACGGTTCGACCGACGGCGCATGGTCGCGGCCGTTGACGCGCAGCCGCACCGTGCGCGGCGGCGGCGGCGTCGCCGCGCCGGCGTCGGTCTCGGAGTCGTCGACGGTGGCGGGCCGCGGCGCGGCGGCGCGGTCGGTCGGGGTGCGGCGGGCAGGCATGCGTGCGCGGCGTTCGGCAAGGCCCGTTCCCGTCGTCGCATCCGGGTGCGGCGCACGCGCCGCGGGCCGGGTTACGCCGCGGCGGCGACCGGCATCCCCGCGGCGTCGAACATCCCTTCGAACAGCACCGAGCTCAGATAGCGCTCGCCCGAGTCGGGTAGCACGACGACGATCGTCTTGCCGGCGAATTCGGGCTTCTTCGCCCAGCGCAGCGCGGCCGCGGTGGCGGCGCCGCACGAAATCCCGCCGAGGATGCCTTCGTCGCGAATCAGCCGCCGAGCGACCGCCACCGCCTCGTCGTTGCCGACACGCTCGATCGCGTCGACGAGGCCGAGGTCGAGGACACCGGGGACGAAGCCGGCGCCGATGCCCTGGATCTTGTGCGGCGACGGCTTCAGCGGCTCGCCGTTGCGCGTCTGCGTCAGCACCGGGCTGGCCTCGGGCTCGACCGCGACCGACACGATCTGCCGGCCCTTGGTGTGCTTGAAGTAGCGGCTGACGCCGGTGATCGTGCCGCCGGTGCCGACGCCGGCGACGAACACGTCGACCTCGCCGCCGGTGTCGTCCCAGATCTCCGGGCCGGTCGTCGCCTCGTGGATCGCCGGATTGGCCGGGTTCTCGAACTGCTGCAGCAGCACGTACTTCGGGTCGGACTCGGCGATCTCGCGCGCCTTGGCGATCGCCCCGTTCATCCCCTTCGCGCCTTCGGTCAGCACGAGCTTGGCGCCGTAGGCGAGCAGCAGCTTGCGCCGCTCGATGCTCATCGTCTCGGGCATCGTCAGCGTGATCGGGATGCCGCGCGCGGCGGCGACGAAGGCCAGCGCGATGCCGGTGTTGCCGCTGGTCGGCTCGACGATCTCCTTGCCCGGCCCCAGCAGGCCGCGCTGCTCGGCGTCCCAGATCATCGCCGCGCCGATGCGGCACTTCACCGAATACGCCGGGTTGCGGCCTTCGATCTTGGCCAGCACGGTCGCCGCCGCGCCGTCGGTGATGCGGTTGAGCTTGACGAGCGGCGTGCGGCCGATCGAACGCGAATTGTCGGGGTGGTAGCGGGTCACGTCGGGTCTCCGAACAGGCGCAATGCCGTCGACGATAGCGCGGCGTCGCCATCGGCGCCGGCATCGGCGCGACGCGCGCCGTCGGGCGCAGCGCGCGCGGCATCGACCGGCGGTGCGGGTGCGGCGTCGCCGGCCGCGCCGCGCGGCCGGCCGATCAGCGCGCGCAGCGTCGCCAGCGTGTCGGCCTCGTGCAGCGGCTTGTCGTCGCGGATGCGCAGCATCCGCGGAAAGCGCACCGCGACGCCGCTCTTGTGGCGCGGGCTCGCCTGGATGCCTTCGAAACCGATCTCGAAGACCATCGACGGCCGCACGCTGCGCACCGGTCCGAACTTGTCGATCGTCGTCGCGCGGATCGCCCGGTCGATGCGCTTGAACTCGGCGTCGGTCAGCCCCGAATACGCCTTGGCGAAGGTCAGCAGCTGCAACGCGCCGGGCTGCGCCGGCTCGCGCCGCGCGATCGCATCGACCACCGCCTGCGCTTCGTCGGCGCTAGTCGGCGCGCGGTTCCACACCGCGAACGTGTAGTCGGTGTAGACGCTCGCACGCCGGCCGTGGCCGGCCTGCGCGTAGACGAGTACCGCGTCGACCGCCAACGGGTCGACCTTCCACTTCCACCACGTGCCGTCGGCCTTCGTGCGGCCGCTGCCGTAGCGCGACTCGCGCTGCTTCAGCATCAGCCCTTCGACGCCGCGGTCGCGCGACGACGCGCGCAGCGCGGCGAGCTCGTCCCAGCCGGCGGCGCCGATCGCCGGCGACGCGACCAGCGCCGGGTGCGCGGCGAGCCGCGCGACCAGTCGTTCGCGGCGTTGGCGTTGCGGTTGGCCGCGCAGGTCGACGCCGCCGTCTTCGAGCAGGTCGTAGGCCACGAAGCGCAGCGGCGCGTCGGCGAGCACCTTCTTCGTCAGCGACTTGCGCGCGATGCGCTGTTGCAGCAGCGCGAACGGCGCCGGCGTCTCGTCGCCCGGGCGCCACGCCAGCACTTCGCCGTCGAGCACGGTGCCGTCGGGCAGCGACCTCGCGTCGGCGACGATTTCGGGGAAGCGCTCGGTCAGCAGCTCCTCGCCGCGCGACCAGATCCAGACGTCGCCGCCGCGCTTGACGAGCTGCGCGCGGATGCCGTCGTACTTCCATTCGACGAGCCAGTCGTCGACCGGCCCGAGCGTCGCCGGATCGGCTTGCAGCGCGTGCGCGAGGAAGAACGGGTACGGCTGGCCGCTGTCGGGCGCGGCGTCGCCGGGCGGCGCGACGAGCGCGCGCCAGCGCGCCGCGTCGGGCGTCGCGCGCGCGTCGGTCCACCCGACCAGGCGCTGCGCGAGCAGCTTGGCGTCGAGTCCGGTCAGCGTCGCCAGCGCGCGCTGCACCAGCAGCCGGCTGACGCCGACGCGAAAGCCGCCGCCGATCAGCTTGACGTGCAGGAAGCGGCCCGCGGCGTCGAGCGCATCCCAGTCGGCGGCGATCCGCGCCGCCTGCTCGGCCGCGCCGAGGCCGCGCAGCGGCAGCAGCCGCTCCTCGATCCACCACGCGAGGCCGGCGGTTGCGGGGTCGTCGGCGCTGCCGGCGGCCGCGGCGTCGGCGGCGTCGGGCGGCGCCCCGGCCGGCCCCGGCGGCAGCACGTGGGCGATCGTCTCGGCGAGGTCGCCGACCGCGGCGTAGCACTCGTCGAACAACCAGTCGTCGATGCCGGCCAGGCGGCACGCGGTTTCGCGCAACAACGCCGACGCGACGACCTGGCGCGGCTTGCCGCCGGCGAGGAAGTAGGTCGCCCACGCGGCGTCGGCAGCGTCGGCCTGCGCGAAGTAGCCGACCAGCGCGGCAACCTTGTCGCCGGTGGCGGTGCTCGCGTCGACCGCTTCGTACAGCGCGGCGAATCGGCGCATGCGACGACGAGCGCGCTCAGTCGGGCTGCGGGTCCTCGGCCGACGCCGCGACGAGGTCGGCGGCGTTCGTCACCGGCCGGACCACGGTCACCGGCACCGCGCAGTGCTGCAGCAGCGCCAGCGCGACGCGGCCGAGCGCCGCGTCGCCGCGGCCGCCGGCGCCGACCGCGCCCATCACGACCGCGGTGCAGCCGTGGTTCTCGACCATTTCGGCAAGCACCGGGCCGGGCTCGCCGCCGGCGACCTCGCTTTCGTAGTCGACGCCGGCGTCGTCGAGCAGCGCCTCGGCCGGCGCGATCAGGTCGGCGCCGGCGGCGGCGCGCACGCCGTCGAGGACGCCCTTGTCGTGGGCGACGACGACTTCGTACAGCGACGGCGGCTCCTGGACGTTGGCGACGACGAAGCGCGCGCCGGCGCCGCCCGCGACGAGGTCGAGCGCGTGCTGGACCGCCGCCAGCGAGGCGTCGGACCCGTCGACGGGCAGCAAGATCTTCATCGCGGCGGTCTCGTGGGGGGTGGCGTCGGCGCGCAGGTTAGCGCGTCGCGATGGCCGGGGCGGCGGCGGCGGCGGTGGAATCGGCGGCGCCAGCGGCGTCGGCGCAGGCGGGACAGGCGGCGTCGGCGGCGGCAGCGGTGGGATCGGCAGCGTCGGCAGCGTTGGCAGCTTCGGCAACTTCGCCGTCGCCGTTGTCGTCGTCGCGTCCCCAGTCGGTCGCGAAGCTGCCGGCCTCCAGCCCCTGCTGGCGCAGCCACCGCACCATCACCGCCTCGTAGCCGTGGGTGACGATGACGCGGCCGGCGCCGGTGGCGGCGATCGCGCGCTGCAGCCCCGGCCAGTCGGCGTGGTCGCTGACGACGAAGCCGCGGTCGACGCCGTGGCGGCGGCGCGCGCCGCGCAGCTGCATCCAGCCGCTGGCGAACGCGTCGCCGTGGTCGCCGAGGCTCCGCGCCCACGCGCTGCCGGCGACCATCGGCGGCGCGACGACGAGCGCTCGCTTCAGGCTCGCGCGGTCGGGCAGCGCATCGCGCATCCACGTCGGCGGCAGCGCGACGCCGCTGGCGCGGTAGGCGTCGTTCAGGTTCTGCACCGCGCCGTGGACGACGATCGGCCCGATCGACGCGTCGACGCCGGCGATCAGCCGCTGCGCCTTGCCGAAGCTGTAGCCGAGCAGCAGGCTCGGCCTTCCCGCCGCGGCGTTGGCCTGCCACCACGCGTCGATCTGCGCCAGCGTCTCGGCCTGCGGCCGCCAGCGATAGACCGGCAGGCCGAACGTGCTCTCGGTGATGAAGCAGTCGCAGCGCACCGGCTCGAATGGCACGCAGGTGGCGTTGACGTCGTCGGTGTGGCCGCTGACGAAGTAGTCGCCCGACGCCACCCAGACGCGGCCGCGGTGCTCGACGCGCACCTGCGCCGACCCGAGCACGTGGCCCGCCGGGTGCAGGCTGACGCGGACGTCGCCTCCCGCGGCCGGCAGCGTCAGCACCTCGCCATAGGCCAGCGTCTGCAGCGAGATGTCGGCGCCGAGCCGTGCGCGCAGCACGATCGCACTGTCGGCGCTGGCGAGGTAGGCGGTGTGGCCGCGGCGCGCGTGGTCGCCGTGGGCGTGCGTGACGACGGCGCGCGCCACCGGCCGCCACGGGTCGATGTAGAAGTCGCCCGGCGGGCAGTACAGCCCCTGCGGCCGCTCGACGATCAGGTCACTTGCGTTCGTCGGCACGGCGCGGGGCGAGGAACTCGTCGTACAGCGGCAGGCTGGCGCGGACGCCGAGGTCGGCGCGGTGCGCGTCGAGCCAGCGACCGGCGGCGGTGTGGCCGAGGTCGTGCAGCGCGGCGAGGAAGGCCGGCGCGGTGTTGACCTTGCTGCTCGGCGCAAGCTGTGCCATCGCGTCGTCGTCGGCGACCATGTGCAACCGCAGGTCCTTGTACGCGGCCGGGTCGACCACGCCCTGCGCCAGCAGCTTCTGCACGAAGCCGATCGCGCGCAGCTCGGCGATCAGCCCGGCGTTGAACGTGATCTCGTTGACGCGGTCGGAAATCTCGTCGGGCGTGTCGGGCACGCCGGCGCGCACCAATGGGCTGGTCTTGACGAGGACCACGTCGACGACCGGCGTGCGGTAGATCAGCGGCCAGATCGCCGGGTTGCCGCTGTAGCCGCCGTCCCAGTACGGCTCGCCGTCGATCACGACCGCGCGAAACAGCTGCGGCAGGCAGGCCGATGCGAGCAGTGCGTCGACGCTCGTCGCGGCGTTGTCGAAGATTCGCGGCTGGCCGGTGCGCACCGCGGTCGCGACGACGAACAGTGCCAGCGGCGAGCGCGCGAGCAGCGCCGTGTCGACGTGGCGCGCGACGACCGCGCGCAGCGGGTTGCCGCTGTACAGCCAATCGAACTGGTACGGGCTGAACGCGCGCAGGAACCACTGCCCCCAGGCGTAAAACGGGTGGGTGTCGAGGTTGTACGCGGCGAGGCCCGGCGCTGCGGCACTGCCCGGCCAGCGGCCGAAGCACGCGCCGTACGGCGACCGCTGCTCGCCGACGTCGGTCCAGAAGTCGCGCAAGGCGGCCTGCGCTGCGCGCCGGCCGCCGCGCGCCAGCACCGCGGCGAGCACGGCGGCGTTCAGCGCGCCGGCGCTGGTGCCCGACGCCGCGGCGACGTCGATTGCGGCGTCGTCGAGCAGCCGGTCGAGCACGCCCCACGTGAACGCGCCGTGCGAGCCGCCGCCTTGCAGCGCGACGGCGATGCGTACCGGGTCCATCGGCGGATTCTCGCTGCCGCCCGCGGCCGCTGCGGGTCGGTCGCCGCAGCGTGCGCCGCGGCGGCGGCGCCGTCAGCGCGCGAGGGGCCGACGGAAGGCGACGAGGTGCTCGACCGCCAGCCGGATGCCGATGTCGCTGCCGATCGCGTGCGCATGGTGCGACGGCACGAGCGCAAGGACCGTGCGCCCGCTTGGCAACGCCAGCGTGTACAGGAACTCGGCGCCGCGGAACGCCTTTGCGACGACCCGTGCCTGCTGCGCGGCGTCGTCGTCGTGGACGATGTCGTCGGGACGCAGCAGGACGTCGACGATCTCGCCGACCGCACCGCGGGCGTCGTCGAGCCGGATCGGCCCGGCGCCGCGCATCCGCCCGAGCTCGGTGTCGATCTCGTGCGGCCCGAGCACCCGCCCCGGAACGAATGCCCCCTCGCCGACGAAGTCGGCAACGTAGCGGGTGCGCGGCCGGTGGTAGAGGTTGTACGCGGTGTCCCACTGAACGATGCGCCCGTCGGCCATCACGCCGACCGCGTCGGCGATCGCGAACGCTTCGTGCTGATCGTGGGTGACGAGCAGCGCCGTCATGCCCTCGTCGCGCAGCATCCGGCGCAGCTCGCCGCCGAGCCTTTCGCGCAGTTCCACGTCGAGGCTCGACAGCGGCTCGTCGAGCAGCAGCAGCGCCGGCGCCGGCGCCAGCGCCCGGGCCAGCGCCACGCGCTGTTGCTGTCCGCCCGACAGCTCGTGGGGATAGGAATCGCCGGCGCCGGCCAGGCCCACCGTCTCGAGCATGTGCTGCACGCGGGCGTCGACGTCGGAGCGCCCGCGCAGCCCGAATGCGACGTTGCGCGCCACGCTGAGGTGCGGGAACAGCGCGTGGTCCTGGAACACCATGCCGACGCGGCGCGACTCGGGCGCGACGTGCGTCGTCGGCGATGCGATGACGCGGCCGCCGAGCACGATCGACCCGGCGCGGACCGGCTCGAATCCCGCGATCGCCCGCAGCACCGTCGTCTTGCCGCAGCCCGACGCGCCGAGCAGGCAGGCGACACCGCCGCGGGCGAGCGACAGCTCGAGCCCTTCGACGACGGTGTGCCCACCGTAGCCGAGCGTCAGCGCGTGCAGCGCCAGCCAGTCGGCGGCGGTGTCGCTGCGGTCGCGACGCGGCATTGCGCGGCGCCGATCAACGGTCGGCGCAAGGGGGGCGACAGGGTCGGCAACGCTCATCGAACAATAATAGTTCGCAATGACGACCTTGCCGCTGGTCCTCCCCGCCGTCGGCGCGCGTCGCCGGCCGCGCGTCCTCGGCTGGCTCGCGGTGGTCGCCGCGGCGACGGTCGTCGCGCCGGTGGTCGCCGTCGCGCGGCGTGCGCTGCAAGGCGGCGGCGGCGCATCCGGTGCCGACACCTGGGGGCATCTCGCCGCCACCGTGCTGCCGAGCTACGTCGGCAACACCGTGCTGCTGTGCGTCGGGGTCGGTCTCCTCGCGGCCGTGATGGGCGTCGGCCCGGCGTGGCTCGTCGTGCGCTATCGCTTCGGCGGCTGGCGGGTGTTCGACTGGGCGCTGGTGCTGCCGCTGGCAATGCCGGCCTACGTGACCGCCTACGTCTACACCGACTGGCTGCAATTCGTCGGCCCGCTGCAGTCAGCGCTGCGCGGGTGGTTCGGCTGGTCGCGCGACGACTACTGGTTTCCCGACGTGCGCTCGCTCGGCGGGGCCGTGGCGGTGCTCGCGCTGACGCTGTACCCGTACGTCTACCTGCTCGCGCGCACCGCCTTTCTCGAACGGGGTGCGGCGGCGATCGAGGCCGCCCGTGTCCTCGGTCACGGCCCGCGATCGGCGTTCTGGCACGTCGCGCTGCCGCTGGCCCGGCCGGCGATCGCCGGCGGCGTGGCGCTGGTGCTGATGGAGACGCTGGCCGACTTCGGCACCGTCTCGTACTTCGGCGTGCCGACGTTCACCACCGGCATCTATCGGGCGTGGTTCTCGTTCGGCGACCGCGGCGCTTCGTCGCAACTCGCGATGCTGCTGCTCGGCTTCGTCGTCGTCGTGCTGGTGCTCGAGCGGTGGGGCCGCGGCCGGGCGCGCTTCACCGACGTCAGCGCGCGGCGGCCGACGCCGCAGCGGTTGCGCGGCTGGCGCGCCGGACTGGCGACGCTGGCCTGCGCGCTGCCGCTGGCCGGCGGCTTCGGCATCCCGTGCGTCCTGTTGCTGCAGATGGCGCTGACCGAAGGCGACGCGCAGTTCGGTCCGAAGTTCGCCCTGCTCGCCTGGCACAGCCTGCAGGTCGCGTCGCTCGCGTCGGCGGTGGCCCTGACGTTGGCGATCGGTCTCGGCTATGCGGCGCGCGTCGACCGCAGCCCGGCCACGGCGTGGGCGCACCGCGTCGCCGGCCTCGGCTACGCGCTGCCCGGAACCGTCGTCGCGGTCGGGGTGCTGCTGCCGCTGGCGGCTCTCGACGCCGCGTTGGGCGCCGTCGGCTCGGCCCGGGGCTGGGGACTGACCGGCAGCCTCGCGGTGCTGGTGTACGCCTGCGTCGTGCGCTATCTCGCGCCGGCGATGCAGGCCGTCGACGCCGGCCTCGCGCGGATCACGCCGCACATGGACGAAGCCGCGCGATCGCTCGGCCACGGCACCGCGTCGGTGCTGCGCCGCGTCCACCTGCCGTTGCTGCGCGGCAGCGCGTTCACCGGCGCGCTGCTGGTGTTCATCGACGTCGTCAAGGAGTTGCCGGCGACGCTCGTGCTGCGCCCGTTCAACTTCGACACCTTGGCCACCCAGGTCTACACGCTGGCGTCCGACGAGCGGCTGTCCGAGGCGTCGACCGCGGCGCTGGCGATCGCCGTCGCCGGCCTGTTGCCGATGATCGTGCTGTGCCGCCAGATCGCCCGCAGCCGCCGCTGACGCGCGTGCCCGGTGCCGGTCAGTTCCAGCCGGCGCGGTCGAAGACCTTCTGGGCGAGCGCCGCGTTCTTCGCCAGCGTGCCGATCGGCAGCGGGTCGGCGTTGAAGGTGCCCAGGCGGGCCAGTTCCGCGTTCGGCTTGACGCCCGGGACGACCGGCCACTCGTTGTTGCCGTCGGCGAAGTAACGCTGCGCCGCGTCGCCCGCAAGGTACTCGAGGAACTTCACCGCCGCCTCGCGGTTGGGTGCGTGCTTCAGGATCCCGGCGCCGGACACGTTGACGTGGGTGCCGGTGCCCCCCTGGTTCGGCCAGACCACGCCGATCGCGTCGACGACCTGGCGATCCTCGGGCTTGGCCGACCGCATCAGCCGCGCGACGTAATAGCTGTTGGTCAGCGCGACCGCGCACTCGCCGGCCGCTACCGCGCGGATCTGGTCGGTATCGCCGCCCTTGGGCGCGCGCGCGAAGTTGGCGACGACGCCGCGCGCCCAGGCCTCGGTCTTCGCCTCGCCGACGTGGGCGATCATCGCGCCGCCCAGCGACAGGTTGTACGGATGGCTGCCAGAGCGCACGCACACCTTGCCACGCAACGCCGGTGCCGCCAGGTCCTCGTAGTGTCGGACCTGGTCGGCGCGCAGCGCCGCCTTGTTGTAGACGATCACCCGGGCGCGGGTGGAGAAGGCGGCCCAGTTCGGCGTGCGCAGGTTGGCTGGCACGCGCGACTCGACGACCGGGCTGTTCAGCGGCTGGAACAGGCCCATCGCATCGGCGGCTTCGAGTCGCGACGCGTCGACGGTGATGAGCACGTCGGCCGGGCTGTTCGCCCCCTCGCTGCGAATGCGCTCGACGAGTTCGTCCTCGCGGCCGTCGAGCCGGTTGATGCGGATGCCGGTCGCTTTGGTGAAGTCGGCGTAGAGCGCCTCGTCGGTCTGGTAGTGCCGCGCCGAGTACAGGTTCAGGACCTTTTCCTGGGCCGCGGCGGGAGCGACGAGCACGGCGCACACGAGGGTGCCGATAAGTCTTTTCAGCATGGCGTTCATCGCAAGAGTGGTTTGATGAACGTGAACGATATCGCGAATCGTTCGTGCTGCCAGTCGGTGGCTGTTTTCTCTTCCCCGCGGCGCCTAGCGGCTCGCGATCTGGTGACTCGCTCGTCATCGGGCGTTGGCCGCCGCGGCGCGCATCGCCGGCCGCCGGCCTACGCCGGTCACGGGCTCGGCGCGATGCGCGCGTCGGCGTCGCGCAGCGCCGCGTGTCGGCGCTGCCGGCGCGATTCAGTACCGCCCGGTGATTCCGGCAACCCGCAGGTAGACGCTGGCGACCCACGCGACGACCGCGCGCTGCAGCCAGCCGCGAACGCCGGCGCCGGTCGGTGCGGCGGTGACCTCGACCGATTGCCCGACCGCCGTGTCGAAGCGCGCCGCGAGCGTGCGCGCGAAGTCGGCGTCGCGGACGACGACGTTGGCCTCGAGGTTCAGCAGCAGGCTCAACGGGTCGATGTTGCTGCTGCCGACGGTCGCCCATTCGCCGTCGACGACGGCGACCTTGGCGTGCAGGTAGGCCGGCGTGTACTCGAAGATGCGCACGCCGGTGCCGCGCAGCTCGTCGTACAGCGCACGCGCGGCCATCGCCGCGATGCGGTAGTCGACCTTGCCCTGCAGCAGCAGCCGCACCTCGACGCCGCGACGCGCGGCGCGGCGCAGCGCGCGGCGAAAGCTGCGCCCCGGATAGAAGTACGGCACCGCGAGATCGACGCTCGTGCGCGCGCCGTGGATCGCCTCGATGTAGCTGCGCTCGATCGCCCGCCGCTGGCGCAGGTTGTCGCGAACGACGAAGGCGGCGAGCATCGGCGTCGGCGGCCGGTTCGGCGGCGGCTCGACCGCGCCGCGCAGCTTGCGCAGCAGCCGCCGCGCGCGACGGAACGGCGATGCGGCGTGGGTCAGCCCGCGGACCTCGGCGCGCCAGTTGTGCACGAGGTGCGCTCGCGCCCACAACGCGCGCGCCGTCGCGTGCACCGACCGCGCCAGCGGGCCGCGGATGCGCACCGCGAAGTCCAGTCGCGGCGCGTCCTGCCAGCCGTGGTGCAGGTCGTGGCGGTCGTCGATGACGTTGATGCCGCCGACGAAGGCCACCGCTTCGTCGCAGACGCACAGCTTGTGGTGCAGCCGGCGCAGTTGGCCCGGCTGCAGCCACGCGTACCAGCGCTCGAGCGGGCGGAAGACCTCGAGCTGCACGCCGGTGTCGGCGAACAGCCCGCGCACGGTGCCCAACGTCGTCAGCGAGCCGAAGCCGTCGACGACGACGTGCACCGCGACGCCGCGCGCCGCGGCGCGCAGCAGCGCCGCGGCGACGGCGCGCGCCGCCGGGTCGTCGTGAAAGATGTAGGTCGCGAGCCAGACGTCGCGCGTCGCGGCGTCGATCGCGCGTTCCATCGCCGGGAACAGCTCGTCGCCGCCGCAGAGCAACTCGATGCGGTTGCCGCCGACGAACAGCGGCGCCGGCACCGCGCTCCACGCGCGCAGCCGGCTCAGGTCGGCCGGCATCCGCTGCGCCGTCGCGCCGCCACTACGCTGGTTCCAGCTCGGCGACCAGCGGCAGGTGGTCGGACATCCGCGCCCACGTCGTGCCGCGCGGCACCCGCGTCGCCCGGCAGCGCAGCCCGCGCAGATAGAAGCGGTCCAGCGCGAACACCGGCGCCAGCGACGGAAAGGTCGCGGCCTTGGCGAGCGTCGACCCCGGCTCGACCGCCCGCTGCAGACCGACCGCGCGCAGCGACGCGTCGAGCCGCTCGCCCCAGTCGTTGAAATCGCCGGCAACGACGAGCGGAGCGCCCGGCGGCACCGTGCGCGCGATGAAGTCGGCGAGCCGCTGCACCTGACGCACGCGACTCTTGTGCACGAGGCCGAAGTGGACGACGACGGCGTGCACTTCGATGTCGCGCCACGTCACCGGCACGTGCAGCAGGCCGCGCTGCTCGAAAGGGTGGTCGCTGACGTCGTGGTGGCCGGGGTCGCCGATCGGCCAGCGCGCGAGCAGCGCGTTGCCGTGCTCGCCGAAGCGGGTGACCGCATTGGTGCGGTAGGCGACGTCGTAGCCCTTCGGCGCGAGGAACTCGGCCTGGCCCTGTTGCGGCCAGCCGAACGACGTGTCGACGAAGCGCCGCGCCTCGCGCGTGTGGAACAGCCGCACTTCCTGCAGGAAGACGATGTCGGCGTCGAGCGCGGCGACGGCCTGGCCGAGGTTGTGGATTTCGAGCCGCTTGCGCGGGCCGACGCCGCGCACGCCCTTGTGGATGTTGTAGGTGGCCACGCGCAGGCCGTCGCCCGATGCCGGCGGCAGCAGCGACGACTGCAGCGGCTTCAGCGGGGCCATGTCGGTGCACCGTCGATGCCCGCGTCGCCGGCGGCGCGACCGGACACCGGGCCTGCGGCGCTGCACCGCTGCGGCAGCTGGCGGATCGCGTCGGCGTTGCTCGGCGAGAAGCACCGCGCCGCGGCCTCGTGCCACGGTAGCCACTGCCACGCGCGGTGTTCGCGCGGGTCGATGCGCACCGGCGTCCCGGGCGGCACTGTCGCGCCGAATGCGTGCTCGGTGTTGTGCGTCACGCCGGCGGCGTAGCGGTGGCGCCAGTGCGGATAGATCTCGTACACGGTGTGGCAGCGCCAGTCGTCGAGGGTGCAGCCCGCGGCGGCAAGGTCGATGCCCGTCTCCTCGCGCACCTCGCGGCGCGCGGCGTCGAGCGGCGACTCGTCGTCGCGGTCGAGTGCGCCGGTCACGCTCTGCCAGTAGCCGGCGTGGTCGGCGCGTTCGATCAGCAGCACGTCGAGCGCCGGCGTGTGGATGACGACGAGCACCGACGTCGGGATCTTCGGGGGGCGGCGGGTTTCAGACACCGCTGACGACGGCGTCGAGGGCGTCGAGGAGCATCGCCGACCTCGCAGCGACCGACGTCACCGGCTTGCGTAACAGCCTCGCCGGCACGGCCGCGCATTGCTGGGCCGCCAAGTACAGCGGCTCGCCTTCCACGTCGATGGTGTGCACGAGCCGCCGCGGCAGATCCTGCGGCGGACGGGGCAACCTCTGCAGCGGCAGCACCAACCGGGTCGGCAACGCGTTCAGCTGCCGGTGCTGGATGTCGACGACGTAGGGAAAACCGTCGCGAGCGGGCGACGGGTTGCGATAGACGTCGAACTGAGCCACCGCGCGCTACCAGCTTCGAAACTCTTCGCCGAAGATGCCGTGCTTCTCCACGTGTTCGTTCTGCAGATCGACCCAGTCCTTGTATTTCTCGTAGAACACGCGCCCCGCGTCGTGGCGACGCACGGCCGGCCGTGCCGCGGCCAGCAGCGCGTCGTAGTGCGCGGCCGAGATCAGCACGCCGTGCGGCCGACCGTTCTTGCCGATGAACACCGGCTCGCGCTGCGCGTGGTCGAGCATCTGGCCGAGACGGTTCTTGGCTTCGGTGGCGGTCACGTCCATCGCGGGCTCCCTCGACAACGACGAGGCGGCTACTTTAGCTAATCAGGCTCCGCCGGCTTCGGCTGCAATTCCGCCAGCGGGGATCGAACCACAGTCGGTTGCGAGTTGCACACATCCGATCGAGTGCACTCGGCCGCGCTTCCGCAGCCGAGGATCGAGCGGCATTCGGCCGCGGATTCCGCCGCCGCGGATCAGGCGGCATTCGGCTGCGGGTTCCGCAGCCGAATGTGCAACTCGCGCAGCTGTGCCTCGTCGACCGGCCCGGGCGCGCCGGTGAGCAGGCACTGCGCGCGCTGGGTCTTCGGGAACGCGATGACGTCGCGGATGCTCTCGGCGCCGGTCATCAGCATCACCAGGCGGTCCAGACCGATGGCGATGCCGCCGTGCGGCGGCGCGCCGTAGCGCAGCGCGTCGAGCAGGAAGCCGAACTTCGCCTGCGCTTCCCGCGCGTCGATCTTCAGCGCGCGGAAGACCTTGCTCTGCACGTCCTCGCGGTGGATCCGCACGGATCCCCCGCCGAGCTCGATGCCGTTGAGCACGACGTCGTAGGCCTTGGCGATGCACCGTCCGGGGTCGGTCTCGAGCCAGTCCTCGTGGCCGTCCTTCGGGCTCGTGAACGGGTGGTGCACGGCGTTCCAGCGCTGCGCGTCGTCGTCGTGCTCGAACATCGGAAAGTCGACGACCCACAACGGTTCCCACTCGCCTTGCACCAGGCGGTTCCGCCGCCCGAAGTCGCTGTGGCCGATCTTCACGCGCAGCGCGCCGATCGCGTCGTTGACGATGCGAGCCCGGTCGGCGCCGAAAAACAGCAGGTCGCCGTTGCACGCGCCGGTCGCGGCGATCAGTGCGTCGATCGCGCGGTCGTGCAGGTTCTTGACGATCGGCGATTGCAGCCCGTCGCGCCCCTTCTCCACGTCGTTGACCTTGACCCAGGCAAGCCCCTTGGCGCCGTAGATGCGCACGAACTCGGTGTAGGCGTCGATCTCGCCACGGCTGAGCTCGCCGCCGCCGGGTACGCGCAGCGCGACGACGCGCCCGTCGGCGCTCTGCGCTGCGGCGCTGAAGACCTTGAAGTCGACGTCCTTCATCGTCTCGGTCAGGTCGGTGAACTTCAGCTTGACGCGCAGGTCGGGCTTGTCGGACCCGTACAGCCGCATCGCCTCGGCGTACTGCATCACCGGAAACACCGGCAGCTGCACGCCGATCGCCCGCGCGAAGGTGCGGCGAATCATCCCCTCGAACATCGCGCGGATCTCCTCCTCGCCGAGGAACGAGGTCTCGATGTCGATCTGCGTGAACTCGGGCTGGCGGTCGGCGCGCAGGTCCTCGTCGCGGAAGCACTTGGTGATCTGGTAGTAGCGGTCGAAGCCGGCCACCATCAGCAGCTGCTTGAACAGCTGCGGGCTCTGCGGCAGCGCGAAGAACTGGCCGTCGTGGACGCGGCTGGGCACCAGGTAGTCGCGCGCGCCTTCGGGCGTGCTCTTGGTCAGCATCGGCGTCTCGACGTCGATGAAGCCCTGTTCGTCGAGGAATTTGCGCACCTCGATCGCGACGCGGTAGCGCAGCCGCAGGTTCTTCTGCATCGCGGGGCGGCGCAGGTCGAGCACGCGGTGCGTCAGGCGCACCGTTTCCGACAGGTTGTCGTCGTCGAGCGGGAACGGTGGCGTCACGCTCGGATTCAGCACCGTCAACTCGTGCGCGAGCACCTCGACGCGGCCGCTCGTCAGGTTGGCGTTGTCGGTGCCGGCGGGACGCTCGCGGACGCGGCCGGTGACCTGCACGCAATATTCGTTGCGCACCGACTCGGCGACCGCGAAGGTCGCTTCACGGTCGGGGTCGCAGACCACCTGCACCAGCCCCTCGCGGTCGCGCAGGTCGATGAAGATCACGCCGCCGTGGTCGCGGCGGCGGTGGGCCCAGCCCATCAGCGTGACGTCCTGGCCGAGCAGCGCTTCGCTGACCAGCCCGCAATAGGTCGTTCTCATCGGTGGCTCCGGATTCGATGGCACGCCGCTCAAGGCAACGCGCGCGGCGCGACCCGTTCGGGCAGCACCGGCGGTGCGACGACGCCCATCGAGATCACGTATTTCAGCGCCTCGTCGACGCTCATCCGCAGCGCGACGACGTCGGCGCGCGGCATCATCAGAAAAAAGCCCGACGTCGGGTTCGGCGTCGTCGGCACGTAGACGCTGACGCAAGGCCCCGGCAGGTGCGACGCGACCTCGCCCGACGGGCGGCCGGTGACGAAGGCGATCGTCCAGCTGCCGGGCCGCGGGTACTGCACGAGCACGGCTTCGCGAAAGGCGTTGCCGGTGCTCGAGAACAGCGTGTCCGACACCTGCTTCACCGAGTTGTAGATGCTGCGCACGATCGGAATGCGGCCGAGGATTTGGTCCCACTGGCGCAGCCACCACTGACCGAAGATGTTGGCGGCGAACATCCCGGTAGCCAGCAGCACGGTGAACGTCACGACGACGCCGAGCCCGGGCACGCGGCGCAGCCGCTCGAGCGCCGCGCCGGCCTCGACCGGCAGCAACACCTGCGTCGCCGACAGCAAAGAGGCGAAGACGCCGTCCATCACGCCGAACAGCCACGACAGCACCCACACGGTGACCGCCAGCGGCAGCCACACGAGCAGTCCGGTGACGAGGTACTTCTTCACCCGGTGACCGCGGCAGCGCTCAACGCCCCGCGGCCGGCGGCGGCGAGGCCGCCGGCGCAGGCGACGGCGTCGACTTCGATACCGACGCGGTGCCGGCGGCGGCTGCCGGCTTCGACGCCACGGCATCGGCCGCGGGCTGGGCCGCGCCGCCGGCCGCGGCGTCGGCGGGTGCCGTCTTCGGCGTGTCGGCGCCGGGCTTCGCGTCGCCGGCGACTGCGTCGGCGGCCGGCGCCGCGTCGCCGCCGGCATCGGGCTTGGCCGCGGGCTTCTTGCCGCCGTCGCGGAAGTCGGTGACGTACCAGCCCGACCCCTTCAACTGGAAGCCCGCGGCGGTGACCTGCTTGGCGAACGTGCTCGCGCCGCACGCCGGGCAGACCGCCAGCGGCGGGTCCGAGACCTTTTGCAGCACGTCTTTCACGTGGCCGCACGCGGTGCAGCGATAGGCGTAGATCGGCATGGGTAAACCGTTGTTTTGAAAGGAAAAAATTATACGGGCGGCAGTGCCTCGCAACGGCTGTGGAACGCCGCGGCGGCCGCTCGCCGCGGGCAATCGGTCAAACGCCCCAGACCAGCGCGACGCGCATCGCAAACAGGCCGCCGACGAAACCCACCGCCGCCCACAGCAGCGCGTGCAGCAGCGAATTGGTGCGGCGCTGCTCGGCGACCAACGCCAGCAGCGCGGCGCTGTCGTCGGGCCGCGCCTGCTGGCGCAGCGCCTGGTGCAACAGGCGCGGCAGTTCGGGAACGATGTGCGGCCAGCGCGGCGCTTCGATCTTGGCGCGCTCGACGAACGCGCGCCAGCCGATCTGCTCGTTCATCCACCGCTCGAGGAACGGCTTGGCGGTGTCCCACAGGTCGAGCTCGGGGTCGAGCTCGCGGCCCAGGCCCTCGATGTTGAGCATCGTCTTCTGCAGCAGCACGAGCTGCGGCTGCACTTCGACGTTGAACCGGCGCGACGCGGCGAACAGCCGCATCAGCACCTGGCCGAACGAGATGTCCTTCAGCGCGGCGCGGTCGAACTGCGGCTCGCACACCGCGCGCACCGCGCCTTCGAGCGCGTCGACCCGCGTTTCGGGCGGCACCCAGCCGCTTTCGATGTGCAACTCGGCGACACGCTTGTAGTCGCGGCGAAAGAACGCGAGGAAGTTGTACGCGAGGTAAGCCTTGTCGCTTTCGGTGAGCGTGCCGATGATCCCGAAATCGAGCGCGATGTAGCGGCCGAACGTGCGCGGGTCCAGGCTCACCTGGATGTTGCCCGGGTGCATGTCGGCGTGGAAAAAGCCGTCGCGGAACACCTGCGTGAAGAAGATCGTCACGCCGTCGCGCGCGAGCTTCTTGATGTCGACGCCGGCGGCGCGGATCCGCGCCAGCTGGCTGATCGGCACGCCGTGCATGCGCTGCATCACGATCACCGTCGGTGTGCACAGCGTCCACACCATCTCGGGGACCATCACGAGGTCGAGCCCGGCCATGTTGCGGCGCAGCTGCGACGCGTTGGCCGCCTCGCGCACCAGGTCGAGCTCGTCGTGCAGGTAGGCGTCGAACTCGGCGACGATGGCCCGCGGCCGCAGCCTGCGGCCGTCGACCGACAGCCGCTCGACCCAGCGCGCCAGCGTGTGCAGCAGCGTCAGGTCCTGCTCGATGATGCCGAGCATCCCGGGCCGCAGCACCTTCACCGCGACCTCGCGGCCGTCCTTCAGCACCGCGAAGTGGACCTGCGCGATCGACGCGCTGGCCACCGGCTCGGGTTCGAACGAATCGAACACCG
>CBDUBX010000012.1:0-27298 GCA_965365495.1 uncultured Burkholderiales bacterium | reverse complement strand
GCGACTGGGCGAGCGTGACGTCGCCGTCGCGCAGCAGCGGCACGAGCCGCGCCGCCGACACCGCCGCGTACGACTCGGCGAAGTGCTCGTTCTTTTGCAGGTGCACCGGGCGGTAAACCCAGTCGACGCCCTTCAGCGCCAGCGCGATGCGCACGCGCCACGACGCCGACGAGCGGAAGTAGTTGTAGAGCTCGACGCCCATCCGAGCCGTCACTTCACCTGCACGCGCAGCGTGCCGAGGTGGTCGATCGCCGCCTCCATCGTCGCGCCGCGCGTGACCGCGCCGACGCCCGCCGGCGTGCCGGTGAAGATCAGGTCGCCGGGCCGAAGCTCCCACGCCGCGCTGATCGCGGCGATGACCTCGTCGACGTTCCAGATCAGCTCGCCCAGGTCGCCGCGCTGGCGCGGCTGGCCGTCGACGGCGAGCGTGATCGCGCCGCGCAACATCGGCCCGGCCTGCTCGCGCGGCACGATCGGGCCGATCGGCGCGCTCTGCTCGAAGGCCTTGCCGATGGACCACGGCCGACCCTGCTTCTTCATCTGCGTCTGCAGGTCGCGCCGCGTCATGTCCAGGCCGATCGCGTAGCCCCAGATGTGCGCCGACGCGTCGGCGACGTCGACGTCGCGGCCGCCGCGGCCGATCGCGACGACGAGCTCGACCTCGTGGTGCAGGTCCGACGTCTGCGGCGGGTAGTCGATCGACCCGGTCTCGCCGGCGGCCACCGGCACCAGCGCGTCGGCGGGCTTGAGGAAGAAGAACGGCGGTTCGCGGCCGGTGTAGCCCATCTCCTGCGCGTGCTCGGCGTAGTTGCGGCCGACGCAGTAGATGCGGTGCACCGGGAACACGCGGCCGTCGGCGGTCGGCGCGAGCACCGGCGCAGGAGGGTCGAAGACGGTCTGCATGACGGCGGAGTCGAGGTCGCCAAGGGGTCGGCCCATGATGCCACGCACCGCTACACTGAAATGCATGCTGGGCAGCGCGCGCCGCATCAAGCACTGCCGGGCCTGCGGCAGCGCCGCCGCGTACCGCGTGCCGGTCGACGACAACCGCGAGCGCGCGGTCTGCGCGGCGTGCGGCGAGATCCACTACGAGAACCCGCTGAACGTCGTCGGCACGGTGCCGGCGTGGGAGAGCAGCGTGCTGCTGTGCCGCCGCAACATCGAGCCGCGCTACGGCATGTGGACGCTGCCGGCGGGGTTCATGGAACTCGGCGAGAGCAGCGCCGAAGGCGCGTTGCGCGAAACCGCCGAGGAGGCCGGCGCGCGCGTCGAGCTGCTCGGGCTGTACACGCTGCTGAACGTCGTGCGCGTTGGCCAGCTGCACATCTACTACCGCGCACGAATGCTCGACACGACGCTCGCCCCGGGACCCGAGACGATCGAAGCACGCCTGTTCACCGAGGCCGAAGTGCCGTGGGATGCGATCGCGTTCCGCACCGTGCGCGTCACGCTCGAGCACTACTTCGCCGATTTCAAGCGCGGCCGCTTCGAGGTCCACACCGGCGACGTCGGCTAGCCGCCGACGCCGCGCGCCGCGCGGCGACGCCGATCAGCCCGCGGCGGCGGCAACGGCCGCGCCGCTGGCGCCGTCGATGCCGAGCGCCCACAGCGCGTCGAGGTCGGCGGCCTGGTCGACGTCGTGCGCGAAGATCGCCGGGCCGACCGCGCGCACCAGCGTCACGAGGCTCTTGACGTAGGCGTGCAGCGCCGCGTCGGCGGCGACGCCGCGCAGGTGGCGCGCGTCGAGCGTCACGTGCTCGACGCCGACCTCGGGCCACTGCAGCAGCTGCTGCGCCGGCGCGCCGCCGTGCTGCAGACCCAGGCGCACGCCGCAGTTGCGCCAGCGCTCGGACGTCGCGGCCAGCGTCGCGCGGTCGGGGGCGAAGGTCTGGCTCGCCCACTCGATGCGCAGGTTCGCGGCGGTGCGCGGTGTCTCGCAGACCCGCGCCGCGACCTCGGTGGCGAAGCCGGTGTCGACCAGTGACGGCAGCGCGATCTGCACGACGCGCGGCACGCCGTCGGCAGCGATCGCGGCCAGCGCCAGGTCGATCGTTGCAAGGTCGACCTGCGGCAGCAGCTTGCTGCGCCGCGCCAACGCCAGCCAGCGCGCCGCCGCGTGGTAGTCACCGCCCGGCGTCAGCTGCACGCGCAGCGTGCAATGGCGGTGGACCAGCGCGCCGCTGCGGTCGCGCACGTCGACCTCGTCGAGCCGCGCGCGGCCCTCGGCGAGCGCCGAGCCGATCTGCTCGCGCCATGCGCCGGCGCCGGCGAGGGCGGCGACCGACCCGGCCGGCGTGGCGACCGCGAGGCCGCCTTCAGCTTCGGCGCGCGCCAGCGCCTCGTCGGCCAGCGCCAGCGCCGCGCCGGCGCCGCCGGCGTGCACGCCGTCGACCGCACCGACGACGATCTGCGCAGCGCCGGCGTGCAACGCCGGCGCTGCGACCAGCGCGGCGTGCAGCGACGCCGCGGTTTCGCCGCCGAGCCCTGCCACCGGCAGGCACAGCGCGAAATCGCTGCCGTTGAGCCGTCCGGCGAACGTGCCGCCGACGCCTTCGACGTAGGTGCCGAGCAGACCGGCGGTCGCCGCCAGCAGCCGGTCGGCGGCGTCGTGGCCGATGCGCTGGTTCAGCACGTCGAGGTCGAGCACGCGGACGATGATCAGCGCCACCCCCGGGCCGCCCGGCGCGGCGAGCAACGCCTGCAGCCGTGCCACGAAGCCGCGGCGCAGCGGCAGCCCGGTCAGCGCGTCGTGCTGCGCCTGGCGCTGCAGCACCTGCACCTGCTCGGCCTGCGCCGCGTAGACGTCGTTGAGGCGGCGCGCAACGGCGTTCAGGCTGGCGGTGATCGTCCGCAGATCGGCAGGTTCGGGATCGGGCGCTTCGACGAGCCGGCCCTGCTGCAACGCCGCGGCGTGGGCGAGCGTGCCTTCGAGCGCCCGGTGCCAGCGCCGCAGCACGACGGCCGCGGCCGCCGCCGCGACGACCGCGGCTGCGGCGAGCCACGCGGCGGCGCGCCACACGGCACCGGTGCCGGCGGCGTCGCCGGCCGGCACGCGTGGCGGCGTCAACGCGATCACGGCGACGGCCGCGATCCAGCCGGCGGCGAGCAGCGCCGCGACCAGCCACGCGGTGCGGCGGACGAGCGTCATGCGCGGCCTGCCACGATGCAGCGGCGCCGGCGGCTTCGACGCGCGCCGCGGCGCGCTGCGCCGCCGAGCGCTATGCGCGCACCGCGCGCAGGTTCGCGGAGAACTCCTGCAGCGCGGCGATGCCGCTGTCCTCGGCGTTGCGGCACCACGCCTGCAGATCGGCGACGAGCTGCTCGGCCGAGACGTTGGTGCGCGTCCACAGCGAACGCAGCTCCTCGCGCATTGCGACGAGCTTGGCGAGCACCGGGCTCGCGCCGAGCGCCAGCGCGACACCCGGCTGCAGGCGGTGGGGCACGCGTTCGCGGTGCAGCCAGGCCAGTGCCGGGCGCAGCTGGACCAGCGCCGCGGCGTCGAAGGTTCCCTGTTCGCGCAGCCGGGCGAACTCGGCCGCGGCGGTGCGCTTCATCTGCTGCGCGTAGCGCGCCATCACCTCGTAGCGATGGGTGATCAACGCTTCGAGCGTCTTGCCATCGGCCACCGCCGTCGGCTCGCCGAGCGCCAGCCGCGGCAGCGTCTTGCGCACCGTCGCCAACCCGAAGCGTCGCAGCAGCGAGATGTACAGCCAGCCGACGTCGAACTCGTAGCGCTTGACCGAGAACTTGGCCGACGTCGGGTAGGTGTGGTGGTTGTTGTGCAGCTCCTCGCCGCCGATCAGGATGCCCCACGGCGAGACGTTGGTCGATGCGTCGGGCGCCTCGAAGTTGCGGTAGCCCCAGAAGTGGCCGAGGCCGTTGATGACACCGGTGGCCCACCACGGGATCCACGCCATCTGCACCGCCCACACCAGTGCGCCGATCGCGCCGAACAGCAGCAGGTCGACGACGAGCATCAGCCCGATGCCCTGCCACTTCAGCCGGCTGTAGACGCGGCGCTCGAGCCAGTCGTCGGGCGTGCCGATGCCGTACTTGGCGAGCGTTTCGGGGCGCGTCGCCTCGGCGCGGTACAGCTCGACGCCGGTCAGCAGCAGCGCCCGCAGGCCGCGGGTCTGCGGGCTGTGCGGGTCGTCGACGGTCTCGCATTTCGCGTGGTGCTTGCGGTGCACGGCGACGAATTCCTTGGTCACCATGCCGGTGCCGAGCCACAGCCAGAAGCGGAAGAAGTGCGCCACCGCGGGGTGCAGCTCGAGCGCGCGATGCGCCTGCGCGCGGTGCAGGAACACCGTCACCGCGACGATCGTCACGTGCGTCGTCGCCAGCGTGTACAGCAGCACCTGCCACCACGCCGCTTCGAGCAGCCCGTCGGCCAGCCACTGCACCAGCGCGTCGTGCGCCGTCGCCCAGACGTCCATCGATTCTCCCGTCCCCCGGCGCTGCACAGCGCGCTGCAAGACCGCAGCCGACGCCCGCATAGCCGTCTGGCGATTCTACGGACCGGGCGATCGCCGGACGTTCAGCCCGGGTACGCATGGCCGGCGTCATGGCACCGGCCGCGCCGCCGCGGTCAGCGCCGCTGCCACACCGCCGCGAAATAGCCGTCGCTGCCATGGCGGTGCGGCCACAGCCGCAGGTAGGGGCCGTCGACGATCGCCTCGGCGGCGTCGCAGCGCGCGTCGCACAGCGCCTGCGCGGCGGGCACCGGCTCGAAGTCGCCGCCGCGCCGGTCGGTGAAATCGGCGGCGACGCGGTCGTTTTCGGCGGCGAGCAGGCTGCACGTCGCATAGACCAGGCGCCCGCCGGGCTTCAGCAGCCGCGCCGCGCCGTCGAGGATGTCGCGCTGCTTCGCCGAGTGCGCGTCGATCGCCGCCGGCGACAGCCGCCACTTCAGCTCGGGGTGACGGCGCAGCGTGCCGAGCCCCGAGCACGGCGCGTCGACGAGGACGCGGTCGACCTTGCCGGCGAGCCGTTTGATGCGGTCGTCGCGTTCGTGGGCGATCTGCGCCGGGTGGACGTTGGACAGCCCGCTGCGAGCCAGCCGCGGCTTGATCGCGTCGAGCCGATGGCCCGACACGTCGAACGCGTACAGCCGCCCGGTGTTGCGCATCGCCGCGCCGAGCGCGAGCGTCTTGCCGCCGCCGCCGGCGCAGAAGTCGACGACCATCTCGCCGCGTTTGGCGTCGGTCAGCAGCGCGAGCAGCTGGCTCCCTTCGTCCTGCACTTCGACGCTGCCGTCGCGGTAAGCGTCGACTCCGTTCAGCGCCGGCTTACCGGCAACGCGCAGCCCCCACGGCGAAAACGGCGTCGGCTCGGCGGCGATGCCGGCGTCGGCGAGCTGGCGCTGGACGTCGTCGCGCCTCGCCTTCAGCGTGTTGACGCGCAGGTCGAGCGGCGCCGGCGCGTCGAGCGCTGCGACGAGCGCGTCGAACCCGTCGCCGACCGCGTCGCGCAACGGGAACGCGATCCAGTCGGGCAGGTTGTGGCGCAGTTTGTCGGGCAGCGCCGCGACGTCGATCGTCTGCACGTCGGCGAGCCACGCGACCTCCTGCTCGTTCAGCGCCGCGCGCAGCGGCGACGCGGAGCCCTGCCACGCGACGATCGCCAGCCGCCGTTCGAGCCCGCCGCGCGGGTTGTGGCGTCCGGCGTCGGCGAGGTGGCGGTACAGCAGACGGCGGCGCAGCACCGCGTACGCGGTGTCGGCGAGCGCATGGCGCTCGCGCGGGCCGAGTTCGCGGTGCGCGCGGAAGAACGCGGCGACCGCGGCGTCGGCCGGCGCGTCGAACTTCAGTACCGAGCGCAGGAGCTCGGTGGCGAGGTCGAGCAGCGCCTTCGGGTGCATCGGGTTCGGCGGCGGCGACGCGGCGGCGTTCGACCGCGGCTCAGATCAGCGCCTGCGACGCGCCGTCGACGTGCTCGACGACGCCGCCGGCGACGCGCAGCTTGTCCTCGACGAACCAGCGCGCGGCCAGCGGGTAGACGACGTGCTCGGTGGCGAGCACGCGCTCGGCGAGCGCGGCTTCGGTGTCGCCCGGGCGCACCGGCACGACGCCCTGGATCACGATCGGCCCGGCGTCGAGCTCGCGGGTGACGAAGTGCACCGTCGCGCCGACGACCTTGCAGCCGGCGGCGAGCGCGCGGCGGTGCGTGTGCAGCCCCGGGAACGCCGGCAGCAGCGACGGGTGGACGTTGAGGATCTTCCCTTCGTGGCGCGACACGAACTCGTCGCCGAGGATGCGCATGAACCCGGCGAGCAACACGAGGTCGGGCTCGAAGGTGTCGACGGCGCGTGCCAGCGCCAGGTCGAACGCGTCGCGGTCGGCGTGGTCGGCCTCGTCGACGACCGCGGTGGCCACGCCGTGCTCGCGCGCCCAGCGCAAGCCGTCGGCGTCGGCGCGGTTGGACACGACCGCGGCGACGCACGCCGGCCACTGCTGCTCGGTGCAGGCGCGGTGGATCGCCTGCAGGTTCGAGCCGCGGCCGGAGATCAGGATGACGATGCGCTTCATGACCGGGCATTGTCCGCGCTCGCAGCCGCGTGAGACGGCCACTGCCGCGTTGGCGGCGCCGCGGCCCGCAATCGTCCGGCAACGGCTTGGCCGCTGCGCGTGTCGACGCGGTGCCATGCGAGACAATCGCGCCCCTTGCAGCGCCGTCGCTGCGCCGTCTGCCGTCCGCCCCTCACCCCATGCGATCGCGAGTCCTCTCCGGCATGCGCCCGACCGGCGCGATGCACCTCGGCCACTACCACGGCGCGCTGAAGAACTGGGTGCGGCTGCAGCGCGACCACGAGTGCTATTTCTTCGTCGCCGACTGGCACGCGCTGACGACGCATTACGAAGAGCGCGGCGTGATGGAGCGCTATGTCTACGACATGGTCGTCGACTGGCTCGCCGCCGGCCTGGACCCCGACGCGTGCACGATCTTCATCCAGAGCCGGCTGCCCGAGCACGCCGAGCTGTTCGCGCTGCTGGCGATGGGCACGCCGCTCGGCTGGCTCGAACGCGTGCCGACCTACAAGGACCAGATCGACAAGCTGAAGGACCGCGACCTCGCGACCTACGGCTTCCTCGGCTACCCGCTGCTGCAGGCCGCCGACATCCTGATCTACAAGGCCGACTGGGTGCCGGTCGGCGAAGACCAGAGTTCGCACGTCGAGCTCACGCGCGAGGTCGCGCGGCGATTCAACAACCTCTACGGGCGCAGCGCCGACCACGCCGAGCGCGTCGCCGCGGCGCTGGCCAAGCTCGCGCGCGACGACGCGCGCTACGTCGAGCGGCAGCGCAAGGCCTACGTCGAGACCGGCAACGCCGAAGCGCTGGCCAAGGGCCAGGCGGTCGTCGAGCGCGCCGCGACGACAGTTGCCGCCTGGACCGACGACGACACCGAGTGGCTGCTCGGCCACCTGAAAGGCGCCGGCAAGACGATCCTCGTCGAGCCGCAGGCGCTGCACACCGAGGTGCTGCGCCTGCCCGGGCTCGACGGCACGAAGATGAGCAAGAGCTACGGCAACGCGGTGCTGATGCGCGACGACCCGGCCGACGTGACGAAGAAGATCCGCGGCATGGTCACCGACCCGGCGCGGGTGCGCCGCACCGACCCCGGCGACCCCGAGCGCTGCCCGGTGTGGCAGTTCCACCGTCTCTACAGCGACGACGCGACGCGGCAGTGGGTCGTGCACGGCTGCACGACGGCGGCGATCGGCTGCCTCGACTGCAAGCAGCCGGTCGTCGACGCGGTCGTGGCCGAGCAGGCGCCGTGGCGCGAGCGCGCCGAGGGCTTTCTCGCCAACCCGAAACAGGTGCATTGGATCGTCGAGATGGGCACCGAGCGCGCGCGCACCGTCGCCCGGCAGACGATGAAGGACGTGCGCGCCGCGGTCGGTCTGGCGTACTGACGCCGGGCGCGGCCGCCGCGCCGTTCGGCCGCGCCGCGGCTGACGCTCGCCGCACAGAACTTCATCGGCGACCCGTCGCCATCCGATCCTTTCCGAGACCACCCCACCGCGATGACGCTGCAGACGATCGAACTCAACCCCGACGCCGCGCCGCGCGCGACGATCATCGTGCTGCACGGCCTCGGCGCCGACGGCACCGACTTCCTGCCGGTGGCCGACCAGGTCGACCTGGCGTCGGTCGGCCCGCTGCGCTGGGTGTTTCCACGCGCGCCGGTGCGCCCGGTGACGATCAACGGCGGCTACGCGATGCGTGCGTGGTACGACATCCGCGCCGCCGACCTCGGCCAGCGCGAGGACGAGGCCGGGCTGCGCGAGTCGTTCGCCGCGGTGCAGACGCTGATCGCGCGCGAGGTCGAGCGCGGCGTGCCGTCACGGCGGATCGTCCTCGCCGGCTTCTCGCAGGGCTGCGCGATCACGCTCGGCGCCGGGCTGCGCTGCCCGCAGCGGCTGGCGGGGCTGGTCGGCATGAGCGGCTACTTACCGCTGGCCGCGACCACCGCCGCCGAGCGCAGCGACGCCAACCGCGACACGCCGGTGTTCCTCGGCCACGGCGTGCGCGACGGCGTCGTCCCGCTGGCGCGCGGTACCGCGGCGCGCGACGCGATCGCCGCGTTCGGCAACCCGGTCGAGTGGCACGACTATCCCATGGAGCACTCGGTCTGCGCCGAAGAGATCGGCCACCTGCAAGCGTGGCTGCGCGAGCGGTTGCAGCGCGCTTGACCGGAGCGCTGGACCGCCGCGGCTGCGAACGCGGCGCGCGTGCTGACCTTCCGCGGGCCGACGCCGGCGACCGCGACCGGACCGGCGCGCGCACCTCGCGTTCGGCCGCGGCTGTGACGACGTCCGTCAGGCAGCGGCGAGGCGCACGCCGGCCGCGATCGGCGCTGCCGTCGCCGGCGGCGCAGCGGACCGGCCGCCGCCGTCCAGCGTGAACACCTCGACCGACGTCACCAGTTCGCGCGCCTGACCGCGCAGGCTGTCGGCCGCGGCGGCACTTTCCTCGACCAGCGCGGCGTTCTGCTGCGTCGCGTGGTCGAGTTGCGTCACCGCCTCGCCGACCTGCGCCACCGCTCGGCTCTGCTCCGCGCTCGACGTGCTGATCTCGGCGATCAGGTCGTTGACGCGACGGATCGACGCGACGACCTCGGTCATCGTCGAGCCGGCCTCGCCGACCAGCGACGAACCTTGCTCGACGCGCGCCACGCTGTCGAGGATCAACGTCTTGATCTCGCGCGCCGCGTCGGCGCTGCGGCCCGCGAGGCTGCGCACCTCGGAGGCGACGACTGCGAAGCCGCGGCCCTGCTCGCCCGCGCGCGCCGCTTCGACCGCGGCATTCAACGCCAGGATGTTCGTCTGGAACGCGATGCCGTCAATCGTGCCGATGATGTCGGCGATACGGCGCGAGCTGTCGTCGATGCCCTTCATCGTCTCGACGACACGGGCGACGACGTCGCCGCCGCCGGTGGCGAGCGTCGACGCGCCGCGCGCCAGCTCGGTCGCCTGCAGCGCGCTGTCGGCGTTGTGCTGCACCGCCGAGCGCAGCTGCTGCATCGACGCCGACGTCTCTTCGAGCGCGCTGGCCTGCTCTTCGGTGCGCTGGCTGAGGTCGTTGTTGCCTTGCGCGATTTGCGACGACGCCGTCGCCACCGACTCGGCGTTGGCGCGCACCTTGGCGACGACCGTGGCGAGCTGCGACTGCATTGCGTGCATCGCGCGCAGCAGGTCGCCGATCTCGTCGTGCTGGCCCACATCGATCGTCGTTGCCAGGTGGCCAGCGGCGATCGCATCGGCGGCGTGCTGCGCCGATTGCAGCGAACGAGCGATGCGCCGGATCAGCAGCCAGCCGACCACCGCCGACAGCGCGAGGCCGATCGCGATCGCCGCGATCGCAACGTTGCGCGTCGTCTCGTAGCGCGCCTGCGACGCCTCGAACTCGGCCTTGCCGACCGTGGCCTGATAGGCCATCAGCCGGTCCAGCGCGTCGCGCGCGGCGACGAACGCCGGGCCGGCGGACTGCACCAGCTTGGCGTTGGCAGTGGCGAAATCGCCTTGCGCGAACAGCGACTTCGCAGGCATCAGGCCTTGTTCGACGAACGCTGCGCGCTTGGCCGCGTAATCGTCGGCGATGGCCTTCTCATCGGGGGTGATGTAGGTTTCGAGGTAGCCCTTCCACAGCCCGTCGATGCGCGCGATGTTGGCGTCGATCGCATCGAGGTGGGTCGCAATCGGATGGTCGTGCAGCGTGCTCTCGGGCAGCCGCGGGTCGTGCAGCGACGCGAGATGCAGCTGGCGCACGTTGTCGGCCTGCAGCTTGGCAATCGCCGCGATGTCGATCGCCGGAACGAGGCGGTCGACGTAGACGGTGCGCAGCGACGCGTCGGTGCGCGACATGCCGGCAAGTCCGAGCACGCCGATGCCGGCGGCGAGGACCGACAGCAGTGCGAGAACGATGACGATGCGGGCCTTGATGCTGAAGCGGCTGGGCATAGGATCTTCCGATGGGGCTGGATGGATTGCGAACGATTCCGCGACCGCCCTTTATCGGCGTCGCCGCAATGTCCTGAATCCCGCAAAAGCGTTTGGTTACGAAATCGCCCGTGCTCCGCTGCGATCCTTCCTCAAACATCGTGCAAGTGCCGAGTCGATCCAGCGCAACCGCGGCACGACGGCGCAATGACAGCGTCGAATATTTACGCGCGTCGGCCCGTCTGGGCGTTCGCGGCAAGGAGAACCAAGCTGCGCTTCGACATTCCCCAGGTCTGGTCGCACGTCACGCGGTGGGAGGCGTTCGTCACCACCGTCGTCAGCGCGATGGCGCTGGTCGTGTCGCCGTGGTTGATGGCGATCCTGCTCGTCCAAGGCGCCGTCCGCGGCTTCTTGGGCCACCACCGCTGCCCGTCGCACCTCCTGTTCACGCGGGCCTTCGAGCGGCTGGGCCACCCCGGCCGACGCGAAGACGCCGGCGCGAAGATGTTCGCGAACAAGGTGCTGTTCGTCGCCAGCACCGTCGCGCTGGCGCTGTACGCCGCCGGCAGCGGGCTGTGGGTCGTGCCGTGCGTCGTGTTGATCGCGTTCTCGACGCTCGAATGGGCGTTCGCGTTCTGCGCCGCGTGCTGGGTCTACGGCGCGTGGTACCGGCGCTTCCCGCCGGCCGGGGCCTGATCGGCGAGCGGTCGCCGGGTCGCGAGCGTGCCATCGATCACGTCGTGGGATAACAACCGGCGATGGGTTCTCGGCTTGCGCTGAAGGCCGCCGCGGTCTGGTTCGGCCTGCTGGTGCTCGCCGTCGCCAACGGCTTCCTGCGCGAGTTCGTCCTCGCGCCGGCGCTCGGCCCGCCCGCCGACGTCGTCGCGAGCGGCTTGCTGCTCGCCGCCGCGGTCGTCGCGGTCGCGTGGGCCACGCTGCCGTGGCTGGCGCCGTCCACGCGCGGCCAGCGCTGGGCGATCGGCGCCGGCTGGGCGGTGGCGGTGGTCGCCTTCGAGTTCGCGCTCGGCGTGGCGCAGGGCCGAACGCTGGCGGCGATGCTCGCGCCCTACACCTTCGACGGCGGCAACCTGTGGCCGCTGGTGCTGGCGACGACCGCCGCGGCGCCGGCCCTGGCCGACGCGATCAGCCGCGCTCGACGGCGCCCTGAACGTCGGCGCGGAGCCGCGACGCCGACAGCGCCGGGCGGCCGCTGAGCCGCTGCGGCGGCTCGAGATCTTCGTCGGGGTCGCGGTAGCGCGCCGCGATCGCCAGCACCGTCGCCTCGATGCGCACGAACGCGTCGAACACCTGTGGATCGTAGGCGCGGCCGCGGTCGCGGCGCATCGTCGCCAGCGCGTGTTCGTGCGGCATCGGCGCCTTGTAGCAACGGCGGCTGATCAGCGCGTCGTAGACGTCGGCCACCGCCATGATCCGGCCGGCGAGCGGGATGTCGTCGCCGGCCAGCCCGCGCGGGTAGCCGCTGCCGTCCCACTTCTCGTGGTGCGTCGCGGCGATGTCGGCGGCGATGCGCAGGAAGTTGTCGCCGTCGATGCGCTCGGCGGTGCTGATGACGATCCGCCGACCGAACTCGGCGTGCAGCTTCATCTGTTCGCGCTCGGCCGCCGTCAGCGGCCCCGGCTTCAGCAGGATGTGGTCGGGCACGCCGACCTTGCCGATGTCGTGCAGCGGCGCCGACAGGAACATGAGCTCGATCGTCTCCGGTGTCAGCATGTCGGCGTGCTCGCCGCAGCGGCGCAGCTCTTCGGCGATCGCGCGCACGTAGTGCTGCGTGCGCTTGATGTGCGCGCCGGTCTCGGGGTCGCGCGTTTCGGCCACCGACGCCATCGCCTCGATCGTCACCTGGCGCGCGTTCTCGAGCTGCCGCTGCGCGCGACGCGACCGGCGGCGCTCGAGCGCGTAGCGCGTCGCGGCGAACGTGACGAACAGCAGCAGCGCCAGCAGCAGCGGCGCCGCCGGCGACACCCAGCGGCCCGACGCGACAAACCCGGCAGCGCTGGCCGCGGCCAGCGCCGCGCCGGCGCCGGCGCCGCCGGCGACGAGCGCGCCGACGCCGCCGACCGCCGTGGCCAGCGCGGTCAGCGCGACGCCGACGACGACGCACGCCGCCAGCGCCGCCGCAGGCGCCCACGCCGGCACCGCGACGACGTTGCCGGCCAGCAGGTTCTCGGCCATCGCCGCCTGGATCTTCAACCCCGGAAAGCGGCGTGCGACCGCGGTGTCGTGGTGGTCGTTGAGGCCGACCGCCGACGTGCCGATGAAGACGATGCGCCCGGCGAAGTCGGCGTCGGTGTAGCGGCCGGCGAGCACGTCGACCGCCGGCAGCGCCGCGTACAACGACGGCGGCCCGGCGAAGCGCAGCAGCGCCGACGCGTCGTTGCCGAGCGCGATGCGGCGCTCGCCGAAGCGCAGCGCCGCGCCGTCGACACCGGCTTCGACGACGCCGCCGTCAGCGCCGGTGGCGCGCATCGCGGCGGCCAATGCCAGGCTCGGGTGCAGCGCGCCGCGGTGTTCGATCAGCAGCGGCAGCCGGCGCAGCACGCCGTCGTCGTCGAGGCGGTGGTTGACGAACCCGGTGGTGCGCGTGCGTGCGGCGATCGGCGGCGCGTTGACGAGCACGCCGCTGGCCGATTCGGGCCGCAGGCGGTCGATGCGGCCGGTGAACGCCAGCCCCGGCGGCGGCGCCGCGCCGCCGCCGTGGTCGAAGTAGAAGTAGTTCGACGCGACGACGTCGCCGCGCGCGATCTGCTCGCCGAGCCAGCCGTCGTTGTCGAGCAGCCCGTCGGGCACGCCGCCGAACGCCACGTCGACGTCGAAGTCGCGCTTGAACGCGCGCCGGATCTCGGCCAGCGACGTGCGGTCGGCCTCGGGAAACAGGATATCGAGCGCGATCGCCTTCGGCCGCGCCGCAGCGATGCGTTCGATCAGCGCGGCGATGCGGTAGCGCGGCCACGGCCACTGGCCGACCGCGTCGAGGCTCGGGTCGTCGATGTCGACGACGATCGTGCGCCGCGCCGGCTCGCCCGACGCGGTGGCGCGCAGCACGTTGTCGTACAGCAGCTTGTCCAGGCGCGCCACCGGCGCCGCGCCGACCGCTGCGAGCAGCGCGACGACGACGGTGGTGACGACGGCCACCGCGAGCAACGCCCGCGATTCGCCGCGCGCCGCGCGGCCCGGCGCCGGCGGCGGCGCCGCGTGGCCGTGCGGGTCCGCGGCGGGCGCGTCCACGCGCGGCGGCGGAACGGCGGGCGCCGCGCGGGCCATCGGCGTCAGAGGACCGTGACCTCGGCGCGGCGGTTGCGCGGCTCGGTCGCGCCGGGCGCCGACGGCACCAGCGGCACCTTGTCGCCGAACCACTGCAGCTCGACGCGGTCGAGCCTCGGGTCGTGGCCGCGCAACCAGTCGGCGACGACCTTGGCGCGCGCTGCCGACAGCTCGAGATTGCGCTTGTCGCTGCCCGACGAATCGGCGTGGCCGTAGATCGTGATCTCGGTCGGCGCGCGTTCGCGCACCGCGGCCAGCAGCGCCGGCAGCTGCGACTTCGACGCTTCGGTGAGCTCGGTGCGGTCGAGCACGAAGTGCAGCGTGAACGTCACCGGCGCCGGCGGCTGCGACTTGAGCAGCGCGCCGAAGTCGCTGTCGACCTGGTCGCGGCCGAGCTCGTGCGCCGGCGACGGTGCCGCAGCGGCGTCGATCGTCGCCGCGGTATAGGCGCGGTCCAGACGCGACGTGCCGGCGGCGTTGGTGATCGTGACCGCGCCGACCGCACCGTCGTCGTCGGGCAGCAGCACGACGGTCGTGCGCGGCGCGGCCGGCGGCGGCGGCGTCGCGCAGCCGGCGGTGGCGGCGAGCATCGCCGCGGCGAGCAGCGCCGGCACGGTGGGCGCGGTGCGGCTTCGTGCCCGGCGCAGCCGCGCGATGGTGCGGCGCGCGGCGCAGGCGACCCAGCGAACGGCGGTCGACGGGTTCCGGGCCATCGTCACTCCTCGACGCGCACGACGAAGCGCGTGCCGCGGACGCCGACGGTGGCCATCGGCGAGTCGACCTTCACCGCGTCCGGGGCGATCTTGCCGATCCGCCCCGACGCATACACCGCGGTGCCGCGCGCGAGGTAGACCGAGAACGCGTAGCGCGCGTCGCGCGGCTCGAAGACGACGTCGCGCACCAGCAGCTCGGTCGACGGGCCGAGCGTCAGCAGCGTGCCGTCCTTGAAGACGATGCCGGCCGACGCGCCCGGCGCCGACACCAGCCGGTCGGAGACGAACAGCGGCGTGCCGGCGGACGCGGCGACGCGCCCGGCGTCGCGCACGACGTCGACGTGGCCGGTGACGTTCTTCATCAGCGCGACATGGCCGGCGCCGTCGGCGGCTTGCGTCGACGGGGCGGCGGCGAGAACCAGCGCGGCTGCGAGCGGCGCAGCGGAGCGTGCGAGCGACATCGACGGACCTCCTGTCGGATCGGTGGACGCGCCGCGACCGGGCGGCGACTCGCGTGCGGCGGGCCGCTTGCACCGCCGCCGCAGGCCGCGGGGTGCGGCGCGTTCGTGTGAATCGGCGGTTTCCGGCGGCGCTTGAGGGTCGGCGTGGCGGCTGCGAGGCCGCAACCGTGACCGATGGCACGGTTGGTCAACCACGAAAGCCATGGCAAGCTAAAGACCTTTACACCCCCGCTTGGAGAGACGCCATGTCGGTTCCTGTCGAAATCCTGGCGCAGCAGGTGCTGCAGCTTCCGACGTCCGAACGTACGCGCTTCCTGGACCAAGTGATCGCGAGTCTGGACGCAGACCGCGAGCGGGACGCCCGCTGGATAGCGCTGGCTGCTGAACGCGATGCCGAGGCTGACAGCGCTCCTTCGGTGTTGATCCCTGGCGCCGAAGCGCTGGCAAGGATCCGCGCAACGCTCGAATGAGCTATAGCCTTCACAAGGAGGCCGAAGTCGATCTCGTCAACGCGGCTCGGTTCTATCGCAAAGAGGGCGGTGTCAAGTTGGCCGACCGCTTTCTGCACGAGTTTGAACGCGTCGCCACCTTGCTGGTCGAGTTCCCGGCCATCGGCACCCCTGCGGACGGGCATCGCCGCGTCCACACATTCCGTGACTTCCCGTACTCGGTGATCTACCGGGAGGTCGAGGATCACATCCGCATCTTGGTGATTCGCAGCCACCACCGGGATCCCGAGCATGGTGATTCCAGGCGATAGCCGCACACCACCCCGCGGCTCGCCTCCTCTGAATTAGGCGGAAGGTGCCTGCAGCGACGCCACTGGCGCTCATCGGATCCGCGAACGGAGCAGACGATGTCTTCGTGCCGCCCCGCCGGCTCGGCGGACGCTGCGGCAGCCGCCAGCCGCGCGGCGCCTCACGCGAACAACCCCTGCAGGAACCAGCCGCCGTCGCCGTCGGCGCGAGCGATGCGGTCGCGCCAGATCCACACCAGCGCGCCGTCGCCGGCTTCGGCGATGAAGTAGTCGCGCGCCGCGACGGCGCCGTCCCACCACCCCGACTCGATGCGCTCGGGGCCGCTGACGAGCTGCAGCGGCCGCCCGTGGAACAGCGGCAGCGCGTCGCGTTCGGCCAGCGGCAGCGGCTCGGTGAGCAGCCACACCGGGCGGTGCAGCGGCGCCGCAGGCGCGGATCGCGCGGCGGCGGCCGAAGGTGCGGCAGAGCGCGCCGCAGACGACGCACTCGCAGCGGCGCCCGCCCTTGCAGCCGATGCGCCCGCCTTCGTCGTCGATGCGCGCTTCCCCGACGCATGCGCTGCCGCCGCCGTCACAGTAGCGCCGGCTTTCGTGATCGAAGCGCGCTCCGTTGATGCGCACGCTTCTGCCATCACCGCAGAGCTGGCTCCCTTTGCCGACGCGAACGCTGCTTCTTTCGTCGATACGGGCGCTGCTTCCTCCGCCGATGCGAGCGCTGCTTCCTTCGTAGAAGCGGCCGCTGCTTCCCTCGGCGAAGCGAGCGCGGCTTCCTTCGTCGATGCGGGCGTCGATGCACCCCCTGCTGCTGCCGCCGTGCCGGTTCGCTTCGTCGGTGCGGCTGCATCGGCAGTTCTCGCTGGCTTCGGCGACGTGTCCACCATCGCCGCCGCGGTGCTCGTCGTCGCGACACCGGTCTTCGTCGCCGCGCGCGCGGTCGTCGCCCCCGCCGGCCCCGCCCCGCCCGCCCGCCCGGCCCGCGACACCACCGCCTCGGCCTGCGCCGGCAGCGTTCGCGTCGCGCGCTCGGGGCGGTGGTCGGCGACGGCGTCGAGGCGCCGCACCTGCTCGTCGCCGAGGCGCGCGCGCAGCCGTTCGAGCAGCCGGCCGAGCCCGGCGTCGTGCGCCGCCGGCGTCGGAAACAGCTCGCCGTTCGGCGCCGGTGCGGCAACGGTGTCGCGGCATTGCAGCTCGATTTCGAGCGTCGGCGCGGCCAGCCCGTCGAACCGCGCCAGCCGCTCGCGCAGCAGCGTGTGCAGGTGCGCCGCGTCGAGCGACGGCTCGGCCAGCGCGATGCGCAGCGTCGACGCCGGCACCGATGCGCCGCGCCGCGGCTCGTGGTGCATGCGCAGCGTGAACGCGGCGACGCGCACGCGGCGCGCGCCGGCCCACGCGACGAGCCGCGCGAGCAGCGCCGCCGCGGCGTGCAGCACCTGCTCGGCGGTGTCGGCGCGCGCGCCGAGCTCGACACGCGTGGCGAACGCCGCCGGCAGTTCGACGCGGTCGCGCGGGTCGGCGCGGCGGCCGAATGCGCGGTCGAGGTCGTCGAGCAGCGCCGTGCCGAAGCGCCGCGCCAGCCCGCTGCGCGGCAGGCTCTGCAAGTCGGCCAGCGTCGCCAGACCCATGCCCTGCAGCGCCTCCCAGTGCTCGCGCCCGGGGCCGAGCAGCCACACCGGCGCCTGGGCGAGCAGCGCCTGCAGCGCCGGCAGCTGCGTCGCGTGGTCGCCGAGCACCGCGTCGAAGCCCGGCCGCGACGCGGGCCGCTCCGAGCGCGATGCCGCCCGCGACGCCGGCCGCTCCGACCGCGACCCCGCCCCCGGCCACTGCGCGAGCAGCGCCGCGCCGAGCGGCGTCGGCGCGGCGGCGACCGACGTGCGGTGGTTCAGCGGCGCCACCGCCGCGACGAGGCGGCGGTGCAGCGCCGCCAGGCCGCCGAACAGCCGCAGGCTGGCGCCGACGTCGAGCAGCACCGTCGCCGTACCGTGCAGCGCGACCATCGGCGTGAACGCCAGCGCCGCGTGCGCCACCGCCAGACGCGCCGCGGCGTCGCGCGCGGCGTCGGCTTCGGCCAGCAGCAGCTCGGGCGCCAGCGCCAACGCGGTGGCGCGGCGCATCCCGGCGCGCACGCCGCGCGCGGCGGCGGCGGCGTCGGCGTCGGCAATGCGGTGGTCGGCGACCAGCGCCACCGCGCGCGACGCGTCGGGCAGCGCCGCGCAAAACGCTTCGAGCGACAGCTGCGGCAGGTGGACGGCGAGCCAAGGCATCGCGGGGCGACACAGGTCGGCCGTCGTACAGGGGTCAGGCGCGGGCCGCAGCCACCGCCACGCCGCCGATGGACGCTGCCATCGCCGACGCCGTGGTTCGCGCCCGCGCCGGCACCACCGCCGGCCCGCGCGCGCGGCGCGCCAGCGCCGGCGGCGACAGCACCGGCGCCAGCGGCAGCGGCGGCGGCGCGGCCAGCGGCGGGCCGCGGCGCTTCAGCACCGCCACGCGCAGCACGTCGGCGCCGGCGGCGGCCAGCAGCAGCCGCAGCGGCGCGGCGCTCGGGCGATGGCGCTCGGCGGCGTCGCGCAGCAGGAACACGACGCCGGGGTGCGCCTGCGCGGCGAGCTGCAGCCGGCGCAGCGCGTCGGCCGGCAGCCGCGCCGGCAGCCAGGCCAGCACCGCGCCGACGTGGCCGCTTTTCAGCGCCTGCTCCAGCGCCCACAGCACGTCGGCCGCCGGCAGGCGCTGCCGCGCCGCGCCGCGCAGCGCCACGCGCGGCTGCACCAGCACGATGCCCGACCAGTCGATGCCGAGCGCGGCCAGCGCGTCGGCGCACGGCTGCGCCGGCGGGTCGAACCACATCAGGCTGCGCCGCTCGCGCTGCACCGCGGCCAGCGCTGGCGCCAGCAGCCGCAGCTCGCCGATGCCGGCGTGCGGCAGCAGCAGCTCGGTCAGCGTGCCGACCGGCCAGCCGCCGCCGGGCAGCTCGGCGTCGAGCGCGGCGTGGCCGCTGGCGCACACCGCGCGCGGCGCGCGGCCGAGCTGATGCGCGCGCCACAGCGCCGGGTGCAGGTCGACCGCGAGATCGGCCGCCGCGCGGAGGGTGGAGGGCTGCGGGTCCAAGGGGGTTCGACGACAGGGGGCGGCCACGCCGCGTGACGGTCGGCCTGGGCCATCCGAACGCCCCGACCCAACGCGGGAACGGCGGAACGGCGGAACGGCGGAACGGCGGAATGGGGGAACGGCGGAATGGGGGAACGGCGGAATGGGGGAACGGCGGGAGCGGCCAATACTGGATGAATATACAGCTACCCCAGACGCTGCTGTCAACCGGCGCGCGCGACGGGCCACGGCCGCGCGCCACCCGCGGTCGCATCCCGCCGCCGGTTAGAGCCGCGCCTCTCGCGCCTTGGTTCGACCGGCGAGACCCCCTCCTAGAATCGTTCGGCATCGGCGTTTCGCCCTGGCCCACAGAGGAACGATGACCCCTGCCGAACTCCTGCAAGCCCACGGCCCGCGCGAAGCGATGGATTACGACGTCGTTGTTGTCGGCGCCGGCCCAGCCGGACTGGCGACCGCGATCCGGTTGAAGCAGCTCGACGCCGAGCGCTCGGTCGTCGTCCTCGAAAAAGGCTCCGAGCCCGGTGCGCACATCCTGTCGGGCGCGGTGATGGACCCGCGCGCGATCACCGAGCTGATCCCCGACTGGAAGGACCGGGGCGCGCCGCTCGACCAGCCGGTGACCGGCGACGAGGTCTGGTTTCTGCGCGCCGGCGACGGCACGAAGCTCGCGCCGTGGCTCGTGCCGCCGGCGCTGCACAACGACGGCAACTACGTGATCAGCCTGAGCAACGTCGTGCGCTGGCTGGCGCAGCAGGCCGAGGCGGCCGGCGTCGAGATCTTCCCCGGCTTCGCCGCCGCCGAAGTGCTGTACGGCGACAACGGCGCGGTGCAGGGCGTGGCCACCGGCCACCTCGGCGTCGGCCGCGACGGCCAGCCGACCGGCAACTTCCAGCTCGGCATGGAGCTGCGCGCGAAGTACACGGTGTTCGCCGAAGGCGCGCGTGGCCAGCTCGGCCGGCAGCTGATTTCACGTTATGCGCTCGATGCCGGCCGCAACGCCCAGGGCTACGCGCTCGGCGTCAAGGAGCTGTGGGAGGTCGACCCGGCGCGCGCGCAGCCTGGCCTGGTCGTCCACACCGCCGGCTGGCCGATGGACGAGCACACCTACGGCGGCGGCTTCCTCTACCACCTGAAGGACAACCTCGCGACGCTCGGCCTCGTCACCGGGCTCGACTACCAGAACCCGTGGCTCAGCCCGTTCGAGGAGATGCAGCGCTGGAAGACCCACCCGGTGATCCGCGCCCACCTCGAAGGCGGCAAGCGCGTCGGCTACGGCGCGCGCGCGATCACCGCCGGCGGGCTGCTGAGCCTGCCGAAGCTCGTCTTCCCCGGCGGCGCGCTGGTCGGCTGCGACGCCGGCACGCTGAACGCCGCGCGCATCAAGGGCAGCCACGCGGCGATCAAGACCGGGATGCTGGCGGCCGACGCGATCGACGCCGCGCTGAAGGCCGGCCGCGGCGGCGACGTGCTCGACGCCTACCCCGCGGCGTTCGAGCAGAGCTGGCTGCACGCCGAGCTGCACACCGCACGCAACTTCAAGACCTGGTTCAAGCAGGGCAACACCGTCGGCACGCTGATGACCGGCGTCGAGCAATGGCTGCTGCCCAAGCTCGGCGTCAAGGCGCCGCCGTGGGACATCACGAACCACGTGCCCGACCACGCGCGGCTGCACGCCGCCGGCCAGGTCGCGCCGATCGACTACCCGAAGCCCGACAACGTGCTGACCTTCGACCGCCTGTCGTCGGTGTTCCTCAGCGGCACCAACCACGAGGAGAACCAGCCGCCGCACCTGACGCTGAAGGACGCGTCGGTGCCGGTGGACTTGAACCTGCGGCTGTACGCCGGCCCCGAGAGCCGCTACTGCCCGGCCGCGGTGTACTCGTTCGTCGCCACCGACGACGGCGGCCAACGCCTGCAGATCGACGCCCAGAACTGCGTCCACTGCAAGACCTGCGACATCAAGGACCCGACGCAGAACATCGTCTGGGTCGCGCCGGAGGGGGGCGGGGGGCCGAATTACGCGGGGATGTGAGGGGGGGGCTTGTGGTCACTTGAGTTGCCGCGACGGCGAATCATTTGAAACCGCTGATCTGGCGGCTTGCAAGGCGGCGAGGCCACGAAGCGCGCCATCGTCGAGGCCTTGGTCTGGGACGCTGAGCGTGCCCGGCGCGGCCTGGACGCGGCGCGTGCCGGCGGGTTCGTTGACGCCTCGCGCCCAAGACCTGGCGCATCTGGCAGCTCACGCCGCGCGGCAGGCCTCGTTGCCGGGCGGCACCGTCCGGTGCAACAGCGCCTCGGCGGTCGGCGCTGGTTACCTGTCTGCCCCCGCTGCGGGTGCATCAACCGAGGCTGACGCGACCTTCTGGCGGAATGCCAGAAGCAACGCCCCGATGCCCAGCAGGGTACAAGTAGGCGGCTCTGGCACTGCGTTTACTACCGACAGCTCGACATTTCTTAGTGCTTTAGTCCTCAGACACGGCTCTCTGCCGGTCGTGGTCCTACACTCTCAGCTATGAGCACTGTCGATCCCGAAGTTGGCTTCACCGCGGACGTAATTCGTGACCCAAGCCGGTTTGTTGGCCGAACCGAGTTGATCCGGGACTGCATTTCCGCGCTAAATGCGGCCTCCGGCCTCATCTCGGTCTATGGCAAGCGCGGTGTTGGTAAATCTTCCTTGCTGCGTCAGATCCAACAAATGGCTCTCGGCGAGTACGCGCTTGCAAAGCGCGCAGGCTTGGCGCACATGATCCCAGCTCGACCCAGGACCTACTTGACGGTCTACTACTCGTGCGACTCGCTCATCAAGGACGGAAAGGACCTTCTTTCTCGCCTCTGCAACGATCAGAGCACGGAAGACAGCCTGCTCCGCCTCGTCCCAAACGACGGAAAGGAGATCGTAGAGTTCACGCGTTCGAAGGAAGTCCACGCAGGAGCCGACCTCAAGGTCGTGAACTGGGGTGCGAAGGGGATTGAATCGTCGAAGTACGCGAAGGTGGTTCCGAACGACATCGTTCAGACGTTCCGGAACTTCGTCGATTCCGTAGTTGTGCACCAAGTTCAAAAGCGCATGAAGCGCGACGCACTCCTGATCATACTGGACGAGTTCGACGTCATTGAGAACAAGGATGGGGTAGGTTCACTGATCAAGTCCCTCACCACTCCCGAGGTGAAATTTGCGGTCTGCGGCGTCGGCCGCGATCTTTCGGATTTGATTCAGGACCACGCATCCGTAGAGCGCCTCATTGAGCAAGGTGTCCTACCGGTCAAACCCATGCCGCTGCCGGAGTCAGAGGGGATCATAATCAGGGCGTCAGAACTCTTCGATGGTGCCGTCAAGTTTGCGCCAGGCATCGCATCCAAAATTGCAGAACTCGGCCAAGGCTATCCCTACTTCGTACAGCTCATCGGCAAGCAGTGCGTCAACGAAGCGAACGCAAAGTTGACGAACGTAATTGACGATGCGGTGCTCGACAAGGTCTTAGAAGATCTCCGCTCTGGCCGCGCGTTCCCGACGCTGGAGTCGGCTTACCAACGCGCCATCGGTGACTCTGAAGGCCGGCAGCTTCTGCTCCACCTCCTCGCGGAGCAGCCGACTGAGCAGTCGTTGTTCACCGATGAGATTGGCCGAGTAGTTCTGAAGCAATCGAGGCAGGTTGCCGAGGAGTTGGATATCCAGTTCATAGATCAGCTCATGCCGCGTCTGGTCGAAAAGAAGTACGGCCCTGTGCTGGAACGCGTTGCTGAGCGGCAGGGCACCTACGAGTTTGTCAATCCGGTGCTTCGTCAGTACATTCGATTGCGTCGCATCTAGAGCGCGGCTACGCTTCGCGCAGTGCTTGGTGAACCGTAGCCAGGGTCAAATACCGATCCAGCGCCTCGACCCCGCAAGAATGCCCGTCCGTGGATGGGCCGGCACGAGGGCGGTTAACTGAAACGGCGGCGCGGTCACTCCGCCTCGTCGATCAGGCGCCGGCGGGCCTCGAGGGCACGCTTCATTGCCGGCGCGAGCGGCGGCGGATCGAGCAGCAGGTCGGCGAAGCGCTGTTGATCAGCCGGATGATCTGGGCATCTTCGATCGTTCGTTGCGCGTCCTTCAGTGCGGCGGCGACGACGAAGTCGCTGACGCTGCGGCCCTGCAGCTCGGCGGCCCGACGCACGACGGCCAGCGAATCGGGCGCGATGCGCGCTTCGACGCGCGCGGTGCGGGGGGTCTTGGAGGTGGCCATGGTGTGCTTTTCCGAATGGCCGTTGATGGGGCGTCTTTGTGCGGTACACCGACGGCGCCCCGTGATGAATGGCGCGAGGGATGGCGATGTAAAGGTCCGAGGGCGGCGTCACCCCGACGCGGACTTGTTCGACCGCAGCAGCACCCCCGGCAACCCCGCGAAGTGCGCGTCGCATGTCAGCAGCTCGGCGCCGTGCTCAAGCGCCGTCGCGTAGACGATGGCGTCGGCGGTGGCGAGCTTGTGCTGGCGATGCAGGCCCGCCGCTCGCAGCGCGATCGTCGTGTCCAGCGGCACGATGCGGCACTTCGTCGTTTAGGCGATGACGCGGTCGGCTTCGTCGTCGCCGAGCTCGCGCGCGAGCCACTTCGCCAGCTCGAGCTGCACGATCGTCGGCACGAGACAGTCCTGCTTGTCCGGCAAGTCGCCTCCGATCCGTCTGCCGGAAGGGCTGTCCTTGAGCCATTCGATCCAAGCAGACGTGTCGATCACGCGAACAGACTTCACCGTCCGTAGCGCTTGTCGCGGTCGTCGCGATCACGATATCCGGTGCCACGGGCACCGCGAGCGATGCCGGCCAGATCCGCCGGCTTCGGCACCGGAATCACGAGGACCCCGTGACCCTTGGGGATGAACGCCAGCTCCTGCCCGGCCTGCCAACGCATCTCCTCGCGCACGGCCTTTGGGATCGAGACCTGGAACTTGCTGGACAGCGTGGCAACGGCAGTCATCTTCTTACCTCGTCAGGATCGATGAACGAGAGGTAAGAGTACTACCTCACCCTACCCCGGCGCCCGCTTGTCGATGAACGCCTGCACCCCTTCGAGCGTCGTCGCTTCGATCATGTTGCACGCCATCGTTGGCGCGGCGTCGGCGTACGCGGCTTCTGCCGGCTCGAGCGCCAGCGCGACGGCCAGCTCGCACGCCAGAACCCGCAGCGCATGGTCGTTGCGGCTCGTATCCCATGTGATACGCTCGCGCCGGTGATCGAGGTTCGCCAGACCGACGAGTACCCGCAGTGGTTCGCCTCCCTTCGCGATCGCCAAGCCAAGAGTCGCATCGACATTCGCATCAGGCGGCTCTCGCTCGGCAACCCGGGTGATGTCAAACCCGTGGGCGAAGGCGTTTCCGAGCTGCGGATTGATCATGGACCTGGGTACCGGGTGTACTTCGTTCAGCGCGGCGGCGTATTGATCGTGCTCCTCGCTGGTGGAGACAAGAGGACTCAGGACCAAGACATTCGCGTCGCCAAACAGCTCGCCCACGAGCTTCAGGAGTAGTGCAATGCCCAAGCCCTTCACCAAGCCCTGGGATCCTGCGGAGCATCTCGAGACCGAGGAAGACATGGCCGCGTACCTCGAGGCGGCACTTGAAGAAGGCGACCCAGCCCTCGTGGCTGCTGCGCTGGGAGACATCGCCCGCGCCAAGGGCATGAGCCAGGTGGCGCGTGCGACCGGCCTCGGCCGCGAGAGCCTTTACAAGGCTCTCTCCGCATCGGGCAACCCTGAGTTCGCCACGGTGATGAAGGTCGTCGCGGCGCTGGGCCTGAAGCTACATGCCGCACCCGCAGCCGAGAGCGCGGTCTGACATCACCCCCACCCCGGCGCCCTCTTCTCGATGAACGCCTGAACCCCCTCCAGCGCCGTCGCTTCCATCATGTTGCACGCCATCGTGTGCGCCGCGTCGGCGTAGGCGGCCTCTAGGCCGGCTTCGAGCTGGCGGTAGAACAGCGCCTTGCCGAGCGCCAGCGCGACGCGCGGCTTGGCGACGATCGCGTCGACGAGTTCGGCCACCACGGCGTCGAGTTCGGCCGGCGGCACGACGCGGTTGACGAGCCCGCGTGAGAGCGCCTCGTCGGCCGACGCGAAGCGGCCGGTGGCGAGCATCTCGAACGCGAACTTGCGCGGCACGTTGCGCGCCAGCGGCACGCTCGGCGCGCTGCAGAACAGACCGAGGTTGACGCCGCTGACGGCGAAGCGCGCGTCGCTCGACGCGACCGCGAGGTCGCAGGCGGCGACGAGCTGGCAGCCGGCGGCGGTGGCCACACCGTGCACGCGAGCAATCACCGGCACCGGCAGCCGCTGGATCGTCTGCATCACGCGCGCGCACTGCGCGAACAGCGCGTCGTAATACGCCTGCGACGGCGACTCGCGCATCTCGCGCAGGTCGTGGCCGGCGCAGAACGCGCGCCCGGCGCCGGCGACGACGACGGCGCGGCACGCCTCGTCGGCGCCGGCGCGGTCGAGCGCGGACTGCAGCGCGTCGAGCACCGCTTCGCTCAGCGCGTTGTAGGCATCGGGGCGGTTCAGCGTCAGCGTGACGACGCCGCGGGCGTCGCGTTCCACTAGGAGGGGGGCGGTGGTCGGGGTCATCGGCGTTCTCCTGATCCGATCGGCACAACAACGACAGCGGACGGGGTGTCGGCGGTCGAAGCGGCCAGCGCCGCGCGGCGCGTCGAGCGCGATGCGCAGCCCGGCTAGCGCGGCGGGGCCGGCGTCGGGCCGCGACACGGCCAGATCCGCGTTCGCCAGCCGTCGCTCGCCAGCCAGTGCGCCAGCGGCCGGCACGCCGCACCGTCGACGCACAGATCGTAGTCCGGGGTATGCGCCGAGCGCGTCAGCCACAGTTCGCCGAGCGCCGCGCGGGCCGGCTGCCAGTGGTACCAGCCATCCTGCAGCACCGCGTCGGTGGCGGGCTCCATTCCGGCGGCCGACCCGCGCACGCGCGCTTGCAGCGCGACCAGCCGCGCCGGCTGCCCGGCGATCGGCGCGCGCACCGCGTAGTCCTCTTCCCAGCGAACGCGCTCGATCGAGTGCGTCCACGCCAGTGTGAAACGACGCGCCTGAATGAAGACCGGCGCCGCCGGCGCGGCAGCGGGGGCCGCCGTCGGCACCGGCTTGCCGCCGCCTGCCGTCGGCGGCGCGACAGCGACGTCGCGGTGCGGCGTGGCGTCTCCGCCGCGGGTCGGTACCGTTACGGGTCCACCAGGGTTCGGCGCGTCATTCGCGCCCTCGCCTGCCGTCGCCAGCGCAAGACACAACCCCCAGACGGCCGTCACGCGCCGCCGGCAACGGTGCGCGACGCGACATGGCGCGCGCGCCACACCGTCCATGCGGTGAACGCCGCGGCGGCAGCCAGCCCGACCTCGTCGGTCCACGGCATCGCGGCGACGAGGAAGCACGCCGCGCCGATCGCCCACGCGCGTTCGGCCCAGTTGAGCCGCGTGCCGGCGTAGCCGATCGCGCCGCAGCCCCACAGGCCGATCGCGACCAGCGCCTTGCCGACGACGTACACCGTCGCCAGCCAGCTGTCGCCCTGCAGCATCAGCGCCGGCGAGTACACCGCCATGTACGGCACGATGAAGCCGGCGATCGCCACCCGCAGCGCCTGGACGCTGATCTTCAGCCCGGTCTCCTTGGCGATCGGCGACGCCGCGAACGCCGCCAGCGCCACCGGCGGCGTCAGGTCGGCCATGATGCCGAAGTAGAAGACGAACATGTGCGAGACGATCAGCGGCACGCCGAGCTCGAGCAGCACCGGCGCGGCGAGCGAGCTGGTGATGATGTAGTTCGGGATCGTCGGGATGCCCATGCCGAGCACCAGGCAGGTGAGCATCGTCAGCACCAGCGCGGCGAGCAGGCTCTTCTCGCCGATCGCGATGATCCGGCCGCCGAACTCGGCGGCCACGCCGGTGAGGTTGATCACGCCGATGATCACGCCGACCAGCGTGCAGGCGATCGCCACCGGCAGCGCGTGCTTCGCGCCGTCGGCCAGCGCGCGCACCGCCAGCCGCAGCGCGGTGCGGTCGCCGCCGCGGCGCAGCAGCAGCAGCGCCACCAGCGCCGCGGTGACGACGAAGAACGTCATCACGCCGAAGCGCAGAAAGCCCGCACACGCCACGCCCAGCAGCACCCAGAAGATCGCCCGCGCGACCGGGTTGCGCACGCCGACGACCAGCGCCGCGCCGAGGATCAGCACCACGGTCAGCGCCAGCCCGATCGTGCCGCTGAACAGCGGCGTGTAGCCCGAAAACAGCAGACCGACGAGCCCGGCCAGCGGGAACAGCAAATACCAGCGCAGCCGGATCGCCGCCCACGGGTCGGGGCAGTCGGCCTTCGCCAGTCCGACGAGGCCCTTGTGGCCGGCCTCGAGGTGGACCATCCAGAACGCGGTGGCGAAGTACAGCAGCGCCGGCACGATCGCCGCCTTGCAGACGTCGATGTACGGCACGTTGATCGTCTCGGCCATGATGAACGCGACCGCGCCCATCACCGGCGGCATGATCTGCCCGCCCATGCTCGACGTCGCCTCGACGC
>CBDUBX010000011.1:0-28504 GCA_965365495.1 uncultured Burkholderiales bacterium | reverse complement strand
GCTCGACCGAGATCGCCTTGCCGTCGTAGAACACGACCTCGACCGGCATGTTGTCTTCGAGGTAGGCGATCGCGTCGCCCATGTTGTCGGCTTCGACCTCGAACTGGTTGTACTCGGCGTCCATGAACACGTACATCGGGTCGGCGAAGTAGGAGTAGGTGCACTCCTTCTTGTCCAGCACGATCTGGTCCATCTTGTCGTCGGCCTTGTAGACAACCTCCGAACCACCGCCGTTCAGCAGGTTCTTCATCTTCAGCCGCACGGTGGCGGCGTTGCGGCCGCCGCGGCTGTATTCGGTCTTCAGCACGACCATCGGGTCCTTGCCCTGCATGATGACGTTGCCGGCGCGGATTTCCTGGGCGATTTTCATGGCGGTGTTCCGATACGGACGCCCGTCGAAGCGGGCTGAAAGGCGGTCGCGGCCGGCGCGCGAAAGGCGACCGAAAGAGGTCGCGGCGCGGCGGCGCAAAGCCCGCGATTCTAGCAGCCGACCGGTGCCGACCCAAGGGATTTCCCGCAGACGAAGTCGCGCAGCGCGGTCGTCAGGTCGGGCAGCGCGAGCAGGCCGGCGCGCCATTGGGCCAGCGCCGGCTGCCACGCGTCGGCCGGCGGCAGGCCGGGCCAGCGCGCGCCGGGGGCACCGTTCCACGCGCGCCACGCCGCGGCGACGGCTTCGCCGACCCCGATGCGCGCGAGCAGCGCATCGACCTTCGCGTGGTGCGCGCCGTCGTCCTGCGGGTAGGCCTGCCACAGCAACGGCGCGCCGGCCCAGACCGCGCGCACCAGCGAGTCTTCGCCGCGCACGCCGTTGAGGTCGGCCGACCACAGCAGCCGGTCGTAGGCGTCGTGGTCGAGCCACGGCAGCCGCACCGCGCGCAGCGTGGGCGGCAGGTGCGCCGCGGCGGCCAGCTGCTGCTGAGCCGCGCCGGGCGCGACCAGCAGCAGCGTCGGCGCCGATGCGAGGTCGGCGAGCAGCGCAGCGAACGCGGTATTGGCATAGCCGAACAACGTGACCACGCGCTCGCCCGGCGCGCGCGGCCAGCCGCGCGCCGCGAGCCACGCGTCGCGGTCGAAACGCGACCGCGCGTCGATCAGCCCGGGCTCGCGCAACAGCCCGCCGGTCCGCGGCGTGAAGCCGGGGAAGAAGAACCACTTCGGCGGCAACCTGCCGGGCTGCGGCGACGGCAGCGCGTGCGACCGCTCGACGTAGCTTTCGGCGCTGAGGTATTCGAGGTTCAGCCACACCGGTGCGCGGCGCTGCGCGTGGCGCGCGGCGAGCGCGGCGAGCGCGGCTTGCGGCAGCGCGCAGCCGAACGCCTCGACAACGACGTCGGCGGTGTCGACCGCGCCCGGCGCGGGCCAGTCGACGACAGCGACGCCGCGCGCGCCGTGCGGCGCCATCCACGCCAGTGCCGACGCGTCGTCGACGACCAGCGTGACGGCGTCGCCGCGCGAGCCCAGGTCGCGCGCCAGACGCCAGCAGACGCCGATGTCGCCGAGGTTGTCGACGACGCGGCAGTAAACGGTCCAGCGCAGCGGCCGCGGCGACCCCATCGCGCGATTATCGAAGCGGCGAAAATCGCGCCGCCGTGACCGCGTCTTCGTCCTCCCGCGCCGGAGCGCTCGCCGCGCCCGTTGAGTCCGCCGCGCCCGCCGAGCCCGGCGTCGCGTCGCCGGCGGCCGCGGCCGACGCTGCCGCGGCCGCCCGCGAACGGCTGCTCGCCGACGTCGCCGCGCTGCCGCACCTGCCCGGCGTCTACCGCTGGTACGACGCCGCCGGCGCGCTGCTCTACGTCGGCAAGGCGCGCGACCTGAAGAAGCGCGTATCGAGCTATCTGCACAAGGACCACGGCGGCACGCGGATCGGCCGCATGGTGGCGCGCATCGCCGCGTTGCAGACGACCGTCGTGCGCACCGAGGCCGAGGCGCTGCTGCTCGAGAACAACCTGATCAAGGCGCAGGCGCCGCGCTTCAACATCCTGTTCCGCGACGACAAGAGCTACCCGTACTTGAAGCTCGTGTCGCACCCGTTCCCGCGGATGGCCTACTTCCGCGGCGCGGTCGACCGCAAGCACCGCTACTTCGGCCCGTACCCGAACGCGTGGGCGGTGAAGCAGACGATCCAGCTGATGCAGAAGGTGTTCCGCCTGCGCACCTGCGAGGACACGGTGTACGCCAACCGCTCGCGGCCGTGCCTGCTGTACCAGATCCAGCGCTGCTCGGCGCCGTGCGTCGGCTTCGTCACGCCGGCCGACTACTCGCGCGACGTCCGCGACGCCGAGCGCTTCCTCGAAGGCGACCAGCAGGCGGTCGTCGACGACCTGCAGGCGCAGATGCTGGCCAGCGCCGAAGCGCTCGAGTTCGAACGCGCAGCCGAGCTGCGCGACCGCATCGGTTCGCTGTCGCGCGTGCTGCACCAGCAGGCGGTCGACGAAAGCAGCTTCTCGGCCAACGACCGCGACGTCGACATCCTCGCGGTCAAGGTCGCCGGCGGCCGCGCCTGCGTCAACCTGGCCATGGTGCGCGGCCGCCGCCACCTCGGCGACCGCGCGTACTTCCCGCAGCAGGTCGACGACGGCGCGGCGCTGCAGCTCGACGACGACGACGTCGGCAGCGAAGACAAGGGCGGCGACGGCGCCACGCCCGACGCGCCGCGCGACGTCGAACGCGCGGTGCTCGAAGCGTTCATCGCGCAGCACTACCTCGGCCAGCCGGTGCCGCCGCAGCTCGTCACGAGCCATCCGGTCGACGCGGCGCTGCTCGACGCGCTGGCGGCGTCGGCCGGCGCCCGCGTGCGCGCGCAGCACCAGCCGCGCGAGCAGCGCCGCGTGTGGCTGGAAATGGCGTGCAAGGGCGCCGACCTGGCGCTGGCGCGGCTGCTGGCCGAGGAAGGGTCGCAACAGCAGCGCACGCAGGCGCTGATCCGCGCGCTCGACCTCGACGTCGACGACCCGGCGGCGCTGCGCGTCGAATGCTTCGACATCAGCCACACCGCCGGCGAGGCGACGCAGGCGTCGTGCGTCGTCTACGAAGGCCATCAGATGCAGAGCAGCCAGTACCGCCGCTACAACATCGACGGCATCACCGGCGGCGACGACTACGCGGCGATGCGCCAGGTGCTGACGCGGCGCTACGCACGGCTGGCAGAAGCCGCCGCCGCCGCGGACGACGCCCCGGCAGCGGATGCGGCGGACACCGCGGCGGGCGAGGGCGCCGGCCGCGGCGAGGGCGACGACGTTGGCGGCGGCGACCGGGCTGCGGGGCGCGCCGGCGACGCGGCCGCGGGCGTCGGCGACGGCGTCGCGGACGCGGTCGGCGGCGCCACGCCGGCCGGCGAAACCCGCATCGACGAAACGCCGGCCGACGCCGCGGTCGACGTTGCGACCGCGACCGCGACCGCCGCGCCGACGCGAGCGCGCAAGCTGCGCGCCGCGCCGGCGCGGCTGCCCGACCTCGTGCTCGTCGACGGCGGCCGCGGCCAGGTGGCGATGGCGCGCGAGGTGTTCGACGAACTCGGCCTCGACGTATCGCTGATCGTCGGCGTCGAAAAGGGCGAAGGGCGCAAGGTCGGCCTCGAAGAACTGGTCTTCGCCGACGGCCGGCCGAAGGTCGCGCTCGGCGCCGATTCGGCGGCGCTGATGCTCGTTGCGCAGATCCGTGACGAGGCGCACCGCTTCGCGATCACCGGCATGCGCGCGCGCCGCGCCAGCGTGCGCACGCGAGCCAGCCGGCTGGAAGACATCGCCGGCGTCGGGCCGCGCAAGCGTGCGCGGCTGCTGCAGCGCTTCGGCGGGCTGCGCGGCGTCGCCAGCGCCGGCGTCGACGAACTCGCGAGCGTCGACGGCATCTCGCGCGAACTGGCCGAGGAGATCTACCGTGCGTTGCATTGACCTTCGGCGTGGCGCGTCGACCGTGCGTCGCGCCGCGCCGGCAGCGGCGATCGCGCTGGCGTTCGTCGCCGGCTGCGCCGCGCCGCCGCGCGGCGAGCCCGCGGTCGGGGCGGTGTCGCCGGCGGTGTCGAACGACTCGCCGCGCGCCGCGCCGTCGCCGGTCGACGCGCCGGCGGCAACCGTCGGCCCGCGCTATGTCCGCCTCGGCGCCGCGCCGGCACCGGCCGACGCCGCGGCGCTGAAGCGCCAGATGGCGCAGCGGCTCGTCGACGCCCATCCCGACACGACCTACCGCGAGCGCGCTCCCGACCGGCTGGCGGCGATCCCGGTGCTCGAAGTCGAGCTCCACCGCGACGGTCGCGTGCGCCGCATCGACGTGCTGCGCCGGCCGTCGACCGGCGACGAGGCGACGCAGCTGGCGATCGACGCGGTGCACCGCGCCGCGCCGTACGGCGACCTGTCGCGGCTGCGACCGCCGTACAAGGTGATCGAGGTGTTCCTGTTCGACGACGCGATGCGCTTCAAGCCGCGAACGCTCGACATCGACTGACCCGGCCGCCCGCGCCGCGGCGCTGCCGAGGGCCGCGAACCGCACGTGTTCGGCACAATCGGCGCGATGTTCCTGACGGTCCCGACGCTGCTGACGTGGGCGCGCATCGCGGCGATCCCGCTGATCATCGGCGTCTACTACGTCGGCTGGGATGCACGCACGCAGAACCTCGTCGCGACGGCGATGTTCGTGCTGTTCGCCGCGACCGACTGGCTCGACGGCTGGCTGGCGCGGCGGCTGAACCAGGCGTCGGCGTTCGGCGCCTTCCTCGACCCGGTGGCCGACAAGATCCTGATCTGCGCGTCGCTCTTGGTGCTGCTCGAGCAGGACCGCGTGAACGCGATCGTCGCGCTGATCATCATCGGCCGCGAGATCGCGATCTCCGCGCTGCGCGAATGGATGGCGCACATCGGCGCCGCGCGCAGCGTCGCGGTGCACATGATCGGCAAGCTGAAGACGGTCGCGCAGATGGTCGCGATCCCGTTCCTGCTGTACGACGGCACGCTGTTCGGCGTCGTCGACACGCGGTTGTGGGGCGGCTGGCTGATGCTCGTCGCCGCAGTGCTGACGGTCTGGTCGATGGTCTACTACCTGCGTAAGGCGCTGCCGGAAATCCGCGCCAAGGCGCGGTGACGCGACCGGCGCCGGCGGCGGCGACCGATGCGTCGGCCGCGTCGACGTGGCTGCGCGCGATGCCGGCGGTGTTCGTGCTGATCTGGAGCACCGGCTTCGTCGTCGCCCGATACGGCATGCCGCACGCCGGGCCGATGGCCTTTCTCGGCGTGCGCTATGCGCTGTCGATCGCCGCGTTCGCGGTCTGGATCGCGTTCGCGCGCGCGGCGTGGCCGCACGGCCGCGCGCAATGGTGGCACCTGTCGGTGACCGGCGTGCTGATGCACGCCGGCTACCTCGGCGGTGTTTGGGCGGCGATCAAGGGCGGACTCGGCGCCGGAATCGCGGCGCTGATCGTCGGGCTGCAGCCGATGCTCACCGCGTTGTGGGTCAGCGCGCGCGGCAGCGGCGCGCGCGTCACGCCACGGCAGTGGGCCGGGCTGGTCCTCGGGCTGTGCGGCCTCGTCCTCGTCGTCGCCCACAAGCTCGACGCCGGCGAAGCCGGCGTGGCGAACATCGCCTTCGCCGTCGTCGCGCTGGCCAGCATCACCGTCGGCACGCTGTACCAGAAGCGCTGGGTGCAGGCCTGCGACGTGCGCACGGCCAACAGTGTGCAGCTGCTCGCCGCGCTCGCCGTCACGCTGCCGCTGGCGTGGGTCGAGGGCGAGCCGCTGGTCTGGCACCCCGAGGCCGCGGCGGCGATGGCGTGGTCGGTGCTCGGGCTCACGCTCGGTGGCAGCTCGCTGCTGTATCTTCTGATCCAGCGCGGCGCGGCGACCAGCGTCGCCAGCCTGATGTATCTGGTGCCGCCGTGCACCGCGCTGCTCGCGTGGCTGCTGTTCGACGAGTCGCTCGGCCCGGGCGTGCTGCTCGGGCTCGCGGCGTCGGCGGCCGGCGTCGCGCTCGTCGTTCGCGCGCCGACGATCGCGTCGGCGCAGCCCCCGCCCTACCGGAGATCGCCATGACACGCCACCGCATCGCCGCGATCCCCGGCGATGGCATCGGCAAGGAAGTGCTGCCCGAAGGGCTGCGCGTGCTCGACGCCGCGGCGCGGCGCTTCGGCATCGCGGTCGACGTCGACGCGTTCGACTTCGCGAGCTGCGACTACCGCGCGCGCCACGGCTCGATGCTGCCGCCCGACTGGAAGGACCGCATCGGCGGCCACGACGCGATCTTCTTCGGCGCCGTCGGTTGGCCGCAGACGGTGCCCGACCACGTGTCGCTGTGGGAATCGCTGCTGAAGTTCCGCCGTGAGTTCGACCAGTACGTCAACCTGCGGCCGGCGCGGCTGATGCCGGGCATCCGCTCGCCGCTCGTCGACCGCGACGGCGTGCCGCTGGCACCGGGGGCGATCGACCTGTGGATCGTGCGCGAGAACACCGAAGGCGAGTATTCGAGCGTCGGCGGGCGGATGTACGCCGGCACCGACCGCGAGCTCGCGATCCAGGAGACGGTGATGTCGCGCCACGGCGTCGACCGCGTGCTGCGCTACGCGTTCGAGCTCGCGGCCTCCCGGCCGCGGCGCAAGCTGACGTCGGCGACGAAGAGCAACGGCATCGCGATCACGATGCCGTTCTGGGACGAGCGCGTCGACGCGATGGCGGCGCAGTTCCCGCAGGTCGCCGTCGACCGCTTCCACATCGACATCCTGTGCGCGCACTTCGTGCAGCGGCCGCAGCAGTTCGACGTCGTCGTCGCGAGCAACCTGTTCGGCGACATCCTGTCGGACCTCGGCCCGGCATGCACCGGAACGATCGGCATCGCGCCGTCGGCCAACCTCGATCCGACGCGGCGCTGGCCGAGCCTGTTCGAACCGGTGCACGGCTCCGCACCCGACATCGCCGGCCGCGGCATTGCCAACCCGATCGGTCAGATCTGGTCGGCCGCGCTGATGCTCGACTTCCTCGGCCACCGCGATGCGCACGACGCGGTGCTCGCGGCGATCGAAGCCTTGCTCGGCGACCCGCACGCGCCGCGCACGCCCGACCTCGGCGGGCGCGCCTCGACAGTCGATGTCGGCCGCGCGATTGCCGACGAATTGGCCCGCGGGTGAGGGTGCCGCCGCGTCGCGCGGCGCAGGGCTGCGCCTAGAATCGTTCTCCCGCTTGACATGCGTTCACGGCGGGGGATCAAATGGTTCGAGCCCGGCCGTCGATCCTTGCGTCGGCAACGTCGCTTCTTCGTGCCCCGCCCGTCGAATAACGTTCAGAGGAACCGCGCGTGAACAAGAGTGAACTGATCGAGCACATGGCCGAGCAGGCCGACATCTCCAAAGCCGCCGCCGGCCGCTCGCTCGAAGCTCTGATCGGTGCCGTGAAGACGAACCTCAAGAAGGGCAACTCGGTCACGATCACCGGATTCGGCACGTTCACCGCGCCCAAGCGCGCCGCACGCACCGGGCGCAATCCGCGCACCGGCGCGACGATCCGCATCAAAGCCGCGAAGGTGCCGAAGTTCCGGCCCGGCAAGGGCTTGCGCGACGCGCTGTAGCGCCGTCGCCGCCGGGTGCTTAGCTCAGCCGGCAGAGCGGCGCCTTTACACGGCGTAGGTCGGCGGTTCGAACCCGTCAGCACCCACCAGTCGCGCACCTACAATTCCGGGCTCGCCGCAGGCGCGGTGCGCCGCTGATCGGCGCCGGCCGCGGCTCCGCGAGTTGCGGCGCGCCCCGCGCCGTCGGCCTGCCTGCCGAGCGCCTTTGTCCGCTTCCATCGCCCGCGCGCCGCTTGCGCGGGCCGAAGGTCCTTCGATGTTCGATTTCGTCCGCAAGCACACCCGGTTGACGCTCGGCTTCATGCTGTTGCTGATCGTCCCGTCGTTCATCTTCTTCGGTGTTCAGGGCTACAGCAGTTTCGGCGACGGCAGTGCCGCGACGGTGGCCGAAGTCGGCGGGCGCAACATCTCGCGCGCCGAGTGGGACGCGGCGCACCAGCGCAGCGTCGACCGCATGCGGCGCGACCGGCCCGAACTCGACATCGGCCTGCTCGACGCGCCGCAGTGGCGGCGGATCACGCTCGACACGCTGGTGCGCGAGCGCGTGCTGATCGAAGCCGCCGACGAACTGAAGCTCGCACCGAGCGACGCTCGGCTGCAGCGGCTGTTCGTCTCGGATCCGAACTTCGCGTCGCTGCGCAACGCCGACGGCAGCGTCAACCGCGAGCTGCTCGCCGCGCAGGGCCTCGACTCGCAGACCTTCGCGAGCCAGTTGCGGCTCGACTATTCGGTGCGGCAGGTGCTCGGCGGTGTCGCGACGACGGCGCTGGCGACCCCGGCGGTGGCCGACGCCGCGCTCGATGCGGTGCTGCAGCGGCGCGAGGTGCAGTTGCAGCGCTTCGACCCGGCCGCCTATCGCGACCAGGTCGCGCCGACCGACGCCGAGATCGAGGCCCACTACAACGCCGACGCCGCACGCTTCCGCGCGCCCGAACAGGCGCGCATCGAATACGTCGTCCTCGAACTCGACCGCGTCGCGGCGACGCTCGCGCCGACCGGCGCCGAACTGCGCAAGGCCTACGACGACGACATCGAACGCTATTCGACGCCGGCCGAGCGGCGCGTCAGCCACATCCTGATCGCCGCCGACAAGGACGCGGGCTCGGCCGCGCGCGCGCGGGCCCGGGCGACCGCCGAGAAGCTGCTCGCCCAAGTTCGCGCCGCGCCGGCGACCTTCGCCGACGTCGCGCGCCAGCATTCGAACGACCCGGGCTCGGCGGCGCAGGGCGGCGACCTCGGCTGGTTCGGCCGCGGCGCGATGGTCAAGCCGTTCGAGACCGCCGCGTTCGCGCTGCAAGACGGGCAGATCAGCGACGTCGTCGAGACCGACTTCGGCTACCACGTGCTGCAACTCACCGGCCAGCGCGGCGGCGCCAAGCGGCCCTACGACGAGGTCAAGGGCGAGATCGCCGGCGAATTGCGCAACGCGCTGGCGCAGAAGCGCTGGCCCGAGCTCGCCGAGCAGTTCACCAACACCGTCTACGAGCAGTCCGACAGCCTGCAGCCGGTGGCCGACAAGTTCGGGCTCGAACGCCGGACGGCCACGGTGCAGCGCACGCCGCGGCCCGATGCGACCGGCCCGCTGGCGTCGGCGAAGTTTCTCGACGCGCTGTTCTCGGCCGACGCGATCGGCGACAAGCGCAACACCGACGCCGTCGAGTTCGCGCCGAGCCAGCTCGTTGCCGGCCGCGTCGTCGAGCACACGCCGGCGCGCACGCTGCCGCTGGCCGACGTGCGCGACCGCGTTCGCGCCGAGCTCGTCGCGCGGCGGGCCGCGGAGAAAGCGCAGGCCGACGGCCGTCAGCGTCTGGCAGCGTTGCGCGCCGCACCCGGCGAAGCGCTGCCGACGACGGTCGTCGTGTCGCGTTCGCAGGATTCGGAAGTCCCGCCGCAGGTCGTCGACGCGGCGCTGAGTGCCGACGCGACGAAGCTGCCGGCGGTCGATGGCGTCGACCTCGGCAGCGACGGCTACGTCGTCGTCCGCGTCGTCAAGGTGCTGCCCCGAGCCGATTCGCAGGGTGCCGATGCGCTTCGCGCGCAGTACGCGCAGGCGTTCGCGTCGGCCGAAGCCGCGGCCTACCTGCGGTCGTTGAAGCAGCGCTACCGCGCCGAAATCCGCGCCGCCGCCGACGAGCCGGCGCCGGCGGCGTCCGAGCCGTCGCGCTGAGGGGCGAGGGCTATACTCGTCGACCTCGCGACGGTGGCTGTAGCTCAGTTGGTAGAGTCCCAGATTGTGATTCTGGTCGTCGTGGGTTCGAGTCCCATCAGCCACCCCACTGCCTAGAGGCCGCGCGCGACCGAAGTCGCTCGCCGCGCCCGTCCCAAGCCTCTCGACAGCCGTGTCCGAGGGGCTTTTTTGTGGCTGCGCTGCCGCGGTGGCGCAGGCCATGTCGACGACTCGTGGCCGCCATGAACCCTGACCTGAAGCGTGCCCTCTGGGCCGCCGCCGACAAGCTGCGCTCCAGCATGGACGCCGCCGAGTACAAGCACATCGTCCTCGGCCTCATCTTCCTCAAGTACATCTCCGACGCCTTCGACGAGCGCCGCACGCAGTTGCTGGCTGCGTTCCATGACGAGGCCGGCGACCTCCATCTGCCCGACGCGGCGGACCACGCCCGAGCGCTGGAAGAGCGCGACTACTACACGATGGCCAACGTCTTCTGGGTGCCGGCCCCGGCGCGCTGGGAGGCACTCCGCGCTCAGGCCAAGCAAGCCGACGTCGGCGTGCGCATCGACGCCGCGCTGGAAGCCATCGAGGCCGACAACCCGCGCCTGAAAGGCATCCTCGACAAGCGCTTCGGCCGCTCGCAACTCGAACCCGGCCGCCTGGGCGAACTGGTGGACCTGGTGTCCACCATCGGTTTCGGCGAGGGGCACCACGCCAAGGACCTGCTCGGCGAGGTCTACGAATACTTCCTCGGCCAGTTCGCCAGCGCCGAGGGCAAGAAGGGCGGGCAGTTCTACACCCCGGCCAGCGTGGTCAAGGTGTTGGTGGAAGTGCTGGCGCCGCACCGGGGGCGCGTCTACGACCCGTGCTGCGGCTCGGGCGGCATGTTCGTGCAGAGCGAGAAGTTCATCGAGGCGCACGGCGGCCGCGCCGACGACATCAGCATCTACGGTCAGGAGGCCAACCCCACCACGTGGCGCCTGGTGGCGATGAACCTGGCGATCCGCGGCTTCGCGGCCGACCTGGGCAAGGAGCCGGCCGACACCTTCCACCGCGACCAGCACCCCGACCTGCGCGCCGACTACGTCCTCGCCAACCCGCCGTTCAACATCAGCGACTGGGGTGGCGAGCGCCTGGCCGAGGACCGGCGCTGGGCCTATGGCACACCGCCGGCCGGCAACGCCAACTACGCCTGGCTGCAGCACATCCTGCATCGCCTGAGCCCGCGCGGCCAGGCCGGCGTGGTGCTGGCCAACGGCAGCATGTCGTCCAACCAGAGTGGTGAAGGCGCCATCCGCCGCGCGATGGTCGAGGCCGACGTGGTCGACGTGATGGTGGCGCTGCCGCCGCAGCTCTTCTTCAACACGCAGATTCCGGCGTGCCTGTGGTTCCTGGCCCGGGACAAGAGCGGCGCAGCCGTGCCGGGCGGCAGGAAGGGCCGCGACCGCCGCGGCGAGGTGCTCTTCATCGACGCGCGCAAGCTCGGCCGCTTGGCCACGCGTGTGAACCGGGTGTTCGACGACGACGACGTGGCGCGCATCGCCGCCACCGTCCATCGCTGGCGCGCTGATGGCGAGGAGGGCGCCGACGAGCCATACGCCGACCAGCCCGGCTTCTGCCGCGCGGTCGAGCTGGCCGAGATCGCCGAGCACGGCCATGTGCTGACGCCGGGGCGTTATGTCGGCGCCGAAGCAGCGGACGACGACGACGAGGCGTTCAACGAGAAGATGGAGCGGCTGACCGCGCAGCTCGCCGAGCAGATGGCGAAGGGGGCGGAACTGGATGCGGTGATTCGGGAGAAGTTGGGGGCGCTAGGCTATACGGTCTGAACCCCGCTGCGCCGCGGTCTGCCCGACAGTCCCGCCAAGTGCGAAAACCTGCCGAGAGGAAGCCGATGAACACGCAGACCATCGAAGTCGAGATCGACGCGAGCGGACAGGTGCACGCCGTGGACCCGCGGGTGGCCATTCCGCCCGGGCCGGCGCTGCTGATGCCGCTGGCTTCGCAGCACCCGGTCGCGAAGCATGACGAGGCACGGTCAGCCGATTGGCGCGCCTTCGTCGGCGTGCTCAGCCGCTCTCCGAACTGGTGCGACGAGCCGCGGGCGATCCAGGACCGGCTGCGCGACGAGTGGCAATGAGCGGCGGCATCGACCACCTGCTCGACACCAACGTCGTCATCGGCCTGCTCAAGGGCCACGCCGCGGCGGTGGCGATGGCCGAGATCGTTGCCGCGACCGCGCTCGCGGCCGGCGCAACTGTTGACGCTCGGCGACAGGCTGGGGCGGTGTTCGCCGATGCCTCCGCCGAAGGCCGAGGGTGAGCGCGGCGATGCGCGGGCGTGGCCTGCGGCAAGGCGCGTGGCTGACCGCGCAGCTCGCCAAGCAGATGGCGAAGGGGGCGGAGCTGGATGCGGTGATTCGGGAGAAGCTGGGGGCAATGGGCTATGAGGTCTGACGCAACCTTGCCGCCCGAATGGACCCAAGTGCCACTTGAATCCTTGGCCGTCGAAGGTTCAGTCACGTACGGGGTTGTTCAACCGGGACAAGGTGTATTGGCTGGTGTCCCGATGGTGCGAGTGAACAACTTTCGTGGCTTTGGCCTCGATACGTCTGACGTCCTGTTAATCGCGCCCAGCGTTGAAGCGCAGTACTCGCGTACCCGGCTGCGGGCTGGCGATGTGCTCATCACCGTTGTCGGCACTGTCGGTCAGGTGGCGGTTGTCCCGCCTTCGCTTGCTGGTTGGAATGTCGCTCGCGCGGTGGCCGTCATTCGGCCGAAGGAAACGAAGCTTTCGCGCTGGATTGCCTTGGCACTTCGCGCACCTGACTCACAGCGTGCTTTGGGTGTCGCCGCGAATACGACCGTTCAAACGACCATCAATCTTAAGGAGCTACGGAAACTTCCAGTTCCCTTGCCAGAATCGAAGGAGCGCGAGGCCATCGAGTTGCTGCTCGGCAGCCTTGACGACCGCATCGAGCTCCTGCGCCAAACCAACGCCACTCTCGAATCCATCGCTGGAACTCTGTTCAAGAGCTGGTTCGTCGACTTCGACCCGGTGCGCGCCAAAGCCGAGGGCCGCGAGCCCGAAGGCATGGACGCCGCTACGGCGGCGCTGTTCCCCGGCGGGTTCGAGGAATCGGTGCTGGGGCTGATTCCGAAGGGGTGGGCGGTTTTGACGCTCGACTCCATGGCGCAGATTGTGAAGGGACGCTCTTACAAGAGCAGTGAGCTCGCTGACTCCGACACTGCGTTGGTCACCTTGAAGTCGTTCGAGCGAGGCGGTGGGTTCCGCCTCGACGGATTTAAGAGCTACACAGGGACCTACAAGGCAGACCAAATCGTTCAAGTTGGGGAGTGCATCGTGGCATTCACCGACGTCACGCAGCAGGCGGAGGTCATCGGCCGGGCGGCGCTGGTGCTTCCGTCGCGGACGCACAGCAACTTGGTCGCGTCGCTCGACGTTGGCATCGTTCGGCCGTTGGCCGAGGGAGTTTCGCCCCTGTTTCTGTACTTCCTATTGCAAGAGGAGCGATACGTGTCTCACATACGGGGATTCGCTTCTGGCACGACTGTCCTGCACCTTGCCAAGGACGGTTTGTTGAGCTTCCGTTTTGCTCTGCCGCCGTTGGCAATTGCTCGGGAGTTCACGGCGATGGCAATGGCTCTCTGGGAGCGGCGTGTGCACAACGAGACCATGCAGTTTGAGCTGGGCGCACTGCGCGATACCCTGCTCCCCCGCCTCATCTCCGGCAAGCTGCGCCTGCCCGAGGCCCGGGCGATGGCCGAGGAAGTGCTGGCGTGACCGGTGCGGCGTCCTTGTCAAAGCTTGCCATGATCGCTAAGCTGATCCGATGAGCACGATGAACATCTCCCTGCCCGACGAGCTCAAGACCTTCGTCGACGAGCAGGTCGCGGACCGCGGCTACACCAGCACCAGCGAGTACCTGCGCGCATTGATCCGCCGCGAGAAGGAGCACGAGACCTTGCGCCGGCTGCTGCTCGAAGGTGCGGCGACGCCGATCGTCGGCGAGGCCGATGCCGCCTATTTCGAGGGTCTGCGCGAACGCGTGGTCCGGCGCGCGGCTGCAAACAAGGCGGCCGCACCCGTCGCGGCCCAGGCGCGGCGCAGGCAACCCAGCGGGGCCTGAACCTCCGTGGTTTCCGCTCCCGCGCGGCTGGTCTTCCGCGCGGCTGCTCGGGCCGATGTCGAGGCTGCGGCGGACTGGTACGTCGACGAAGGCGGCGACGCGCTCGGCCTGCGCTTTCTGGCCGAACTGGACGATGCGTACCGGCAGATCGCACGGCAACCCGGCATCGGATCGCCGCGCTGGGGCGACGCTCTGAACTTGCCTGACCTGCGCGCCTGGCCGCTCTCCCGATTCCCGTACCACGTCTTCTACCTCCAGCGGGCGGAGCATGTCGAGGTCTGGCGCGTGCTGCACGGCGCCCGCGACGTGCCGGGTGCGCTGGCACCGCCGAAGGGCCGAGAGGCATGACATCGGCGATCAGCGAAGACGATGTCGAGCGGGCCATGCTCGATTGGCTGGCGGGTCTGGGCTGGGCCACCGCCCACGGCCCCGACATCTCGCCGCCCGATGCCCGCACGCCCGGCCGCGAGCGCGCCAGCTACCGCGAGGTGGTGCTGGCCGGCCGGCTGCGCGACGCCATCGCGCGGCTGAACCCGCACATCCCGCCCGGTGCCCGCGACGACGCGCTGCGACGCGTGCTCGGCCCCAACGTGCCGGGGCTGGTCAACGCCAACCGCCAGGTGCACCGCTGGCTGGTAGACGGCGTGCCGGTCGAATTCCAGAAGGACGGCGAGACGCGCGGCGGCCGCGTCCGGTTGGTGGACTTCGCCGACATGGCGGCCAACCACTGGTTGGCCGTCAATCAGTTCACGGTGCAGGGCCACAAGCAGCCTCGCCGGCCGGATGTGCTGCTGTTCGTCAACGGCCTGCCGCTGGTGCTGTTCGAGCTGAAGAACCCGGGCGACGAAGACGCCGACATCTGGGCGGCGTGGAACCAGCTGCAGGCCTACCAGCAGGACATCCCCGACCTGTTCCACGCCAACGTGCTGCAGATCATCAGCGACGGCATCCAGGCGCGCATGGGCTCGCTCACCAGCGACCGCGAGCGCTTCATGGCCTGGCGAACCATCGACGGCGTGGCCACCGACCCGCTGGGCGCGATGCGCGAGCTGGAAACGCTGGTGCTGGGCCTGTGCCGGCGCGAGCTGCTGCTGGAATACCTGCGCCACTTCGTGATCTTCGAAGACGCGGGCGACGCCGCCGGCCGCCTGGTCAAGAAGGTGGCCGGCTACCACCAATTCCACGCGGCGCGGGCGGTGGTGCAAAGCGTGCTGGCGGCATCCAAGCCGGGCGGCGACCCGCGTCTGAAGGGCAAGGGCGGTGTGGTGTGGCACACCCAGGGCGCGGGCAAGAGCATCGAGATGACCTGCCTGGCCGGCGCGCTGATGGCGCACCCAGGCATGGGCAACCCGACGCTGCTGGTGGTGACCGACCGCAACGACCTGGACAACCAGCTCTTCGGGGTGTTCGCCGCCGCTGCTGAGATGCTGCGCGAGACGCCGGCCCAGGCCGACACGCGGCCCGAGCTGCGCCGGTTGCTGGCCAACCGGCCGTCGGGCGGCATCGTCTTCACGACCATCCAGAAGTTCACGCCGGGCGAGGACGAGGACACCTTCCCCATACTTTCCGACCGGCGCAACATCGTCGTCATCTGCGACGAGGCGCACCGCACGCAATACGGGTTCGACGCTCGACTGGTCAACGGCAAGGGCCTGGGCAACGGCAAGCCGGCCGAGCCGGCGGCCAACGACGGGCAGGTGTTGCAGGTGGCCGAGCTGCGCGCCGAGTACCAGGTCGCCAGCGCCGTTCGCTATGGTTACGCCCAGCACCTGCGCGATGCGCTGCCCGGCGCCACGTTCGTCGCCTTCACCGGCACGCCGGTGTCGCTGAGTGACCGCGACACCCGCGCCGTGTTCGGCGACTACGTCCACATCTACGACATCGAGCAGGCGGTGCGCGACGGCGCCACCGTGCCCATCTACTATGAGAGCCGCCTCGCCAAGCTGGAGCTGCGCGATGCCGATGCGGCAGCGCTGGATCTGGAGGTCGAGGCGCTGACCGAAACCGAGGAAGGCGATGCAGCGAAGATCGCCCGACTTCGCCGCTGGGCGGCGCTGGAGCAACTGGTGGGCGCGCCGCCGCGGATCCAGAAGGTGGCGGCCGACATCGTGGCGCACTTCGAGAACCGCCTCACGGCCATGGTTGGCAAGGCGATGGTCGTGGCGATGAGCCGCGACATCTGCGTGCACCTCTACAACGCCATCGTGGCGCTGCGGCCTGATTGGCACAGCGACGACCCGATGCAAGGCGCGATCAAGGTGGTGATGACCGGCTCGGCCGCCGACAAGGCGCTTCTGAAGCCGCACCTCTACCCCAAGGACGTGCGCAAGCGCCTGGAAACGCGCTTCAAGAACCCGGCCGACCCGTTCAAGCTGGTCATCGTGCGCGACATGTGGCTCACCGGCTTCGACGCGCCTTGCCTGCACACGATGTACGTCGACAAGCCGATGCGCGGTCACAACCTGATGCAGGCCATCGCACGGGTGAACCGCGTCTTCAAGGACAAGCCGGGCGGCCTGGTGGTGGACTACATCGGCATCGCCAACGAGCTGAAGGCGGCGCTGGCCGACTACACCCAGGCCCACGGGCGCGGCAAGCCGACCATCGACGCACACGAGGCGCTGGCCGTGCTGCAGGAGCAGATGGACGTGCTGCACGACATGCTGCATGGCGTCGAGTACACCGACTTCCGCAGCCAGGCCTGGCAGCTGCTGCCCGCAGTGGCCAACCATGTGCTCGGGCTGGACGACGGCAAGAAGCGCTTCGCCGACACGGTGCTGGCCGCCAGCAAGGCCTTCGCGCTGTGCTGCACGCTGGACGAGGCGCTGGCCTACCGCGATGAGTTGGCTTTCCTGCAAGCGGTCAAGGCAGCGCTGACCAAGCACGTGGGCACCGATAAGAAGCTGACCGACGAGCAGAAGGAACACGCGCTGCGGCAGATCCTCAGCCGCGCGGTGGTCAGCGACGAGGTCATCGACATCTTCTCGGCCGCCGGTTTGACGAGGCCGGACATCGGCGTGCTGTCCGACGGGTTCCTGGAAGACGTGCGCCACATGAAAGAGCGCAACCTGGCGGTGGAGCTGCTGGAGCGGCTGCTGAAGGGGGAAATCAAGTCTCGCTTCAAGACCAACGTCGTGCAAAGCGCCAGGTTCTCGGAGCTGCTGCAGCAGAGCCTGACCCGCTACCGCAACCGCGCGGTCGAAACGGCCCAGGTCATCGAGGAACTCATCGAGATGGCCAAGAAGTTCCAAGCCGCCGCGCAACGTGGCGAAAGCCTGGGGCTGAACAGCGACGAGATGGCTTTCTACGACGCGCTGGCCATGAACGAGGCGGCGGTGCGCGACCTGGGCGACGAAACGCTGAAGAAGATGGCCGTCGAGTTGACGCTGAGCCTGCGCAAGTCGGTCACGGTGGACTGGGCCAAGCGCGAGACCGTGCGGGCCAAGTTGCGGGTCATGGTGAGGACGCTGCTGCGCCGCTACAAGTACCCGCCGGACCGACAGGAGGCGGCGACCGAGACGGTGCTCGAGCAGGCGCAGCGGTTGTCGGCGGGCTGGGCGGTGGCGTGACGCGACCGGGCCCGGCGGATCTGGCGCCGGTGTGGAATGCGCGCGGGTGGCGATACGCCGCGTGGGTGATGGTCGTCGGGTTGTCGGCGCTGCTCGTGCACACGGCGGCCAACGGCGTCACGGTGATGGCGCTGGGCCTGGCGGTGTTCGTCGCCGCAAGCCTGGCGGTTTTGATGGGGATGCGCCGGCTGCCCGAAGCGCTGTGCTGCCTGCTCGTCGCCGCGGCGCTCTTCAACGGTGCCGGCGGCGCATTCCACTGGATGGACGGTGTCGCCTGGTACGACGAAGTGGCACACGCAACCACCGGTTTCGCCGGCCTCGCGGCGATCGGCTATCTGTACGCACTCGACCGAGTCGAGCGCCGCGCCACGCTGGTCCGCTGGTGCATCGCGATGGGGTTGGTGCTCGGCGTGGGTTGGGAGGTCGTCGAAGGCATCGCCGGCGACCTCGAACGCTGGGACACGTTGTCCGACGTGGCGCTCGACGTCGTCGGCGCGGCGTTCGGCGGGATCGCGGCGCGGCGGATGTTGGGCGATCGGCCACGGCGGCTCGGCGTGGCCTGATGCGGCTGCGCGCGTTGCCCGTGTCTCGGCGGGTGCCGCGCGGCGCCGCCGCCCATCACGGCCCGCGCCACACGACGCGGTAGATCACGCCGTTGGTGTCGTCGGACATCAGCAGCGCGCCGTCGGCGGCGACGGCCAAGCCGGTGGGCCGCGCGACGAACGCGGTGCCGGCGTCGTTGAGAAAGCCGGTGACGAAGTCGTCGATCGCGGTCGGCCGGGTGCCGCCGCCGAAACGCACGCGGACGATCTTGTAGCCGACCGGTTGCTCGCGGTTCCAGCTGCCGCGCAGCGTGACGAACGCGTCGCCGCGGTACTCGGACGGGAACTGCGTCGCGGTGTAGAAGCGCAACGCGAGCGGCGCCGAATGCGCGGTGACCGTCAACACGCTCGGCTCGGTGAGCGCGCAATACGCGTCGCGCGTGATCGGCGTTCCGGGCGGCTTGGCCTCGCCGGGCGCGCGCGTCAGCTTCTCGGGCGGCGCCTGCGTCATCGGGTCGACGACGCGGTCGGCGTAGCAGATCGGCCAGCCGTAGTTCGCACCCGACTTGATCTCGTTGAGCTCCTCCGGCGGCACGTCGTTTCCATGGAAGTCGCTGCCGTGGTCCATGCCCCACAGTGCGCCGCTCGTCGGGTGCCAGTCGTAGCCGATCGTGTTGCGCAGGCCCTTGGCAATGAAGGTGCGGCCGCTGCCGTCGGGTGCATAGCGGACCATCGTGCCGCGCTCGAGCTGGTTTTCTTCGGCGCAATCGTTGCAGCTGCTGCCGATGCTGACGTACAGCTGGCCGTCGGGGCCGACGCGAACCGTGCGGTTCGGATGCTGGCCACCGTCGGGCAGGCCGTCGACGACGACGGTCGGCGCGGCGGTCGTGCCGATCGGCGTGCGCCAGATCGTTTCCGACGATGCGAGGAACAGGTCGTTGCCGAGCCGCGCGATGCCGTGCACGCCGGTCAGGCCGGAAGCGAACACGCGTTGCGAGTCGGCGTCGCCGTCGCCGTCGTCGTCGCGCAGCGCCAGCACGTCGTCGGTGCCGCGGCGCGTGACGAACACCGTGCCGTCGGCGGCGACCTCGAGCATCCGCGGCTGGCCGAGCCCGCTGGCGTAGACGCTGACCGCGAACCCGGGCGGCGCGCGCAGCGTCGACACGACCGATGCGTCGAACGTTGCCTTGGCCGGCACGTTGCGATGGCCGACGGCGCTGGCGCGTTCGACCATGTGCTGCGCGACGACGGTGCCGCCGCATGCGGCCACGACGGCCGCGGCGACGATCCAGAGCTTGCGGGTGGGTTGCATCGGGCGCCTTCCGTTGCCGGCGGTCCGGCGGGTCGCGGCGACGCAGCAAGCGGCGTTCCCCGCGCAACGTGCTCGTGGTCGTCGGCGACGCGCCCAAGAAAAACGGCCCCGCAGGGCCGTTTCGTCGAAGGCCGCCGGCACGGCGGCGTGGGTCGTCGGGCCGTCAGGGCTTCTTCGCCCAAGCGCTGCACCAGCCGTTGGCCGCGACGAGCTTGGTGCCGAACAACGGGCAGCCGCCCCAGGCTTCGCCGGGCTTGCCCTGGTACAGCGCGCAGTTCAGGCACTTCTGGTCGTTGCTGTGCTTCGGGAACTTCTTCTTGTCGGCCTTGGTGGTGTCGTGGACGTAGCCGAGGGCGACGGCCTGCGGCTCTTTCTCGTCGACCCTGACGGCTTGCGCATCGGCGCGTGCGGCGGCCAAGCCGGTGGCGGTGGCGGCCACCTGCATCAGAAAAACGCGGCGACTGGACTGCGACATAAAACGAAATCCTCTGAGTGGGAGAAAGAAGTGGCCGAGATTCAGGGTGCGGCGACGCTGACGCCCAGGCACGCGTTGCAGCGGCCCAGCCCGCGCAGCCGCGGGTCGGGCTTGCCGTCGCCGGTCTTGAAATTGGCGTGGCAGCGGATGCACACGTACATCTTCGAGCTGGACATCATCGGTTTCACCCCGGGTTCGGCATGCGGCCTGGCCGCGGTGTACTCGGCCTGGGTCTGGCGCAGCTTCGGGCCGTTGGTGGTGGCGTCGGTGGCGGAAGTGGTGGGACGGCGAGTGGTCATGGCGGGTGGCGGCCGGGGGACAACCGGGTCAGACGCGAAAGCCGTATTCTCCGCGGAATCCGCGCCGGTCGCACCTGCAACGGTCATCGCCGTGCCACGCCCGTGTTCGAACGCCGCCGCAGGGCCGCGGGTTGACAGCTGCCGCACCGCGCTACGGCGCAAAGCGCGTCAAACCAGGCCGCGCTTGCTGGCCAGCACCGCCGCTTCGGCGCGGCTCGACACGTTGAGCTTCTTGTAGATCGACTTGATGTGGTCGTTGACGGTGAACCACTTGATGCCCATCAGGCTCGCGATCTCCTTGATCGTGAAGCCCTTGCTCAGATAGGTCAGCACCTCGTTCTCGCGCGGCGTCAAGCGGTCGATCGCCGGCGGCTTCTCCAGCGGCACCGGGCGGCTCGGCGTTCCGGCCGTCGCCGAGAAGCCCGAGTCGCCGCCGGTCGCGTCGCCGCCGGCGGTGTGGCGGAAGTGGTTCAGTAGACGGCGGGCGATCGCCGGCGACAGCGGCGGCTGGCCGCGGACGATCTTCTGCAGTTCCTCGACCAGCACCTCGAACCGGTCTTCCTTCAGCAGGTAGCCGTCGGCGCCGAATTGCAGCGCCGGAAACAGGTGGTCGTCGTCGGAATACAGCGTCGTGACGATCTTCGTCGCCGGGTAGGCGCCGAGTTCGGCGAGCAATTCCAGACCGTTGCCGTCGGGCAATTCGAGGTCGACGAGGATGAGGCGAAATGCTTCCGATTTCGCTTCGCCGTTCGCGCCGACCGTCTGCGCGACGTTGGCGCGCGCGGTTTCGAGGTCGGGCGCCTCGGTGATCGCCATCTGGTCGCTGAAGCTGTCGCGCACGACCCGCGCCAGGAAGGCCCGTGCGACCGGGTTGTCCTCGAGGATCAGCACCTTGACGGTCACGGCTCGCCTCCTGCCGTGCCGATCCTAATGGCCGCCGCCGCGCGGCGGGCTACGAGTTGACGAGCACGACCTTGCCGCGCACCCGGCGCCCGGCCATCTGCGCGTACGCGGCCTTCAACTCGGCCATCGGCAGCGTCGCGTCGACGAGCGGCTTGACGCGGCCGTCGGCGTGCCACGCGAGCAATTCGCCGAGCGACGCCGCGAACTCGCGTGGCTCGCGCTGGACGAACTCGCCCCAGAACACGCCGACGATCGACGCGCCCTTCAGCAGCGCCAGGTTCCACGGCAGCGCCGGGATCGGGCCAGCGGCGAAGCCGACCACGAGATAGCGCCCGCGCCACGCGATGCCGCGCAACGCCGGCTCGGCGAGCGCGCCGCCGACCGGGTCGTAGACGACGTCGGGGCCGCGGCCGCCGGTGGCCGCCTTGACCGCGTCGCGCAGTGTGTCGGGCGACGATGTGTCGACGGTCGCGTCAGCGCCGATATCGGCGAGCCACCGGCACTTGTCGGCGCCCGACGCGGCGGCGACGACGCGTGCGCCGGCGGCCTTGGCGATCTGCACCGCGGCGCTGCCGACGCCGCCGGCCGCGCCGAGCACGAGCACCGTTTCGCCGGGTTGCAGCCGCGCCCGGTCGATCAACGCGTGGTGCGACGTGCCGTAGGTGAAGACGAAGGCCGCGGCGTCGACCGCCGGAAAGCCGTCGGGCAGCGGCAGTACGCGCCTGGCGTCGACGCACGCGTGGGTCGCGAAGCCGCCGGTGCCGCCGATCGCCGCGACGTTCTGGCCGATGCGCAGGTGGCGCACGTCGGTGCCGACCGCGTCGACGACACCGGCGAACTCGGCGCCGGGGACGAACGGCAGCGGCGGCTTGAACTGGTACTGGCCGCGAACGATCAGCAGGTCGGGAAAGTTCAGGCTGGCCGCGGCGATCGCGATGCGCACTTCACCGGGCGCCGGCTCGGGCATCGGCAGCTCGCGCCATTGCAGCGCGTCGGCGCCGTCGAGGGTTACGCATAGCCAGGCGTGCATCGCGCGTCTTTCTGTCGGTCGAGGAAGGCCGCTGCCGGGGGTGGCGCGCGATCGTAGCGATGCCGCGGTAGGACAGATGTCGCCGAGTGGACTCGGGACCCGCGCGGGCAGGGTGGCGCGGTCGGTGTCGGGCGGCCCCCGCTCGACCTGCTGCGCAGACGCGACGCGCCGAGCGGGGCCGGCGCCCGCAACCCGCGGACGTCAGGCCGCAGCCGCCTCGACGTAGCTCGCGACGAACTGGCGCAGCGCGCCGTCGGCGAATCTCACCGTGACCTCGTCGGCGGTGGCGGTGTCAACGGTGCCGAGGCCGTAGCGCGGCACGCGCACCGCGTCGCCGGCGTGCCACGCGGCGACGGCGCTCGGCGCGGTGATCGGCGTGTCGGTGGCGAAGATCACCGCCGCTGCGTCAGCGGGGGCCGCGGCGGACTCGGCCGCTGCGGCGGACGCGCGGCGGCAGTTGTCGCAGCTGCCGCAGCGGCCTTCCGCGTCGGCCGGCGGCGTCTCGTCGAAGGCTTCGAGCAGCACGCGCCAGCGGCAGCGGCCGGTCTGCGCGTAGCGCACCATCTGCTCGAGCGCTTCGCGGTCGCGCAGCGCGCGGGTGTCGCCGGCCGCTGCGGCGGCGTCGAAGTCGGGTTCGCCACCGCCGGGGACCACCGTCGCGCGCCAGCGGCGTCGGCGGTCGGCGCGCGCGAGAGAAGCGGCGCGCAGCATCGACAGCGCGACGTCGATGCGCGATCGCGGCAGCGGGTCGAGCGTCGATGCCAGCGCCGCCGACGTGTCACCGTCGTCGCCGGCGGCGACGAGCGCCGCGTGCACCGCGCGCAGCATGTCGGCGTCGGGGTAGCGGTGCGCGAGGAAGAACTGCTGCACCTGCTTGTCGCGGCGGTCGAACAGCAGGGTGCAGTCGGCGGGCTCGCCGTCGCGGCCGGCGCGCCCCGCCTCCTGGTAGTAGGCGTCGGGGCTGCCCGGCATCTGGTAGTGGAGCACGAGGCGCAGGTCGGCCTTGTCGACGCCCATGCCGAACGCGCAGGTCGCGACCATCACCGTTGCGCGGCCCGCCATGAAATCGTCCTGGTTCGACTGTCGCTCGGCGCGCGGCAGCCGGCCGTGGTAGCGCGTGGCCGCGACATCGGCGGCGACGAGCTGCTCGTGCAGTTCGTTGCAGACGCGGACGCTGGCGCAGTAGACGATCGCCGGCCCGGAGCATTGGCGCAGCGAGGCGAGCGTGCGTTCGAGCTTCTCGCCGTCGCGCACGCAGGCGTGCACCGCAAGCTGCAGGTTGGCGCGGAACATCCCGGTGTGGACGACCCGCATCCGCTTGCGGCCCAGCTGCGCGCGGATGTCGTCGGCGACGTCGTCGGTGGCGGTCGCGGTCAGCGCCAGCAACGGCGGCGAACCGAGCGCCCGCAACGCGTCGCCGAGGCCGAGGTAGGCGGGCCGGAAATCGTGGCCCCATTGCGAAATGCAATGCGCCTCGTCGACGACGAACAGCGCGATCCGCCGCGACCGCAGCGTGCGCACGAAGGCATCGTCGGCCAGACGCTCGGGCGTCGCGAAGACGATGCTCGCGCGGCCGTCGGCGATGCGGCCCAGCGCCTCGGCCTGCTCGGCCGCGAGGCGGCCGCTGTGCAGCTGTTCGGCAACGACCCCGGCGGCCTGCAGCTTCGTCGTCTGGTCGTGCATCAGCGCGATCAGCGGCGACACGACGACCGTCAACCCCTTCAGGTGCAGCGCCGGCAGCTGGTAGCACAGCGACTTGCCGCTGCCGGTGGGCATGATCGCCAGCGTGTCGCGCCCGGCGAGCACGCGCTCGATCACCGCGTGCTGGCCGTGTCGCAGCTTGCGCAGGCCGAAGGTCGAGCGCAGCGACTTGCGCATCGCCGGCGGCAGCGCCGCGGTCGCTGCTGGCGGCGCGCGGCTCGTACCGGCATCGTCGGCACGGGGCGCAGTCGAGGCGGCGGTCACGGAAGCGTCGGGGCCGGGCGGCATCGGAACGGTTCAGCAAGCCCTGTTCCCGAGTCGACAGGGCCTCGCTGGGCGCCCTCCGACCGCGTCCGCGCCCGCGCACGAGCCGGGCGGAAAAGCGGAAAGACCACGCGTCCGCGGTCTGCTCAGGTTAGCGCCCCGACGACGATCGTCGGAACGGCGCGCTCAGCGCGCCGCGACCATCGCCACTGCTTGCGCGCGGTTCTGCGCGCCGAGCTTGCCGAGGATGCGGCTGACGTGTGTCTTCACGGTCTCGGGCGTGATCCCCAGCGCGCGCGCGACCTCCTTGTTCGAACGGCCGACGCCGAGCAGCTGCAGGATGTGACGTTCGCGCGGGCTCAACCGCTCGAGCAACGCGGTCGCGCCGGCGTCGTTCGTCGCTTCTGCGCCAGCGCCGCTGGCGTGCAACGCCTGCGTCAGCGCCGGCGCGACGCCGTCGCCGGCGGCGTCGCGCTCGGCAGCACGCCGCAACAACGGCGCGATCGCCACCGGCTGATCGACGAGCGCGCGCACCGCGCCGCTGGTCGCCACCAGCGCCAGCGCCTGCGCGAGCGCGTCGTGCGCCGCGGCGCCGATGCCATTCGCCGTCGGCGGCGTCGCAGCGTGCGCCAGCGCCAGCGCGCCGAGCAGGCCGATCGCGTCGACGACGCGGCCATCGGCTTGCGCGTCGGCGGCCAGCGGGGCCAGGCGGTCGGCCGCGTCGGCGGCGCGGCCGTCGGCGAGTGCGCACCATGCGCGGGCGGTCTGCTCGGCGCGCTGGAAGTCGACGCGGTCGAGCGGCTTGCGCGCCGCGGCCGCCGCGGCCAGCACGCCGACGCGGTGCGCGCATGCATCGGCTTCGGCAGCGCGGCCGTCGAGCAGGCATTGGCGCACCTTCTCGAGCAGCAGCAGCAACTCGGCGCGCCGCCAGCCGCGTGCCGCGCCGATGCTCGCGCCTTCGTCGAGCCACTGGCGCGCGACGATCGGCTGGCCGTCGAGCCGCGCACAGCGCGCGGCGACGAGGTAACCGGCGGTCAGCCCTTCGATCGGTCCGACGCGCTTGTTCAAGTCCCAGTGCGCGGCGTTGAGCTGCGCGGCATCGGCGCGGCGGTCTTGCAGGTAGCGCACCCACGCGAGCGTCGGCACGGGCAGCGCCGCCAGCGTGCGACTGGACCCGCCGACGGCGACGCCGCGCTCGAGCAGCGCCGCGGCGTCGTCGAGTCGCCCCTGGCGGACCTCGGCCAGCCCGCGGATCGACAGCCGCCATGCGAGCGCAGTGCGGTCGGCGAGCGGCGCGTCGCCATCGGCGTTCGCCACGTCACCTTCGCCGGCCGCCGGCGGCGTGGCGTACAGCGCGCGCCAGCGGCCGCCGTGCAGGTGCATTGCCGCCTCGACGTTGCGCAGCGCGCTCGCCACCCAGGGCCGTGGCGTCGCAGCGCCGATCGCCGCCCGGCTCTGCTGCGCGAGCTCGCCGGCGCCGTCGTAGTCGCCGAGCGTGCAGACGATGACTGCGCGCAGCGCCAGGCATTCGGCGCCGACCGCAGCGCGCGCCCGCGGCTGCGCGGCGAACTCGGCCTCGACACCGTCGAGCAGCGCCAGCGCCTTATCGCAATTCATCGCCAGCGCCAGCGCCCACGCGAACGCGAGCCGCAGCCGCAGCGGGCTTTCGACGAGGTGGGCGCGCAGCCGCCGCTCCCACGCCAGCAGCGTCAGCAGGTCGCCGGCGCCGACGGCGGCCATCGCGTGGTCCTCGATCCACGCCAGCGCCGGCGCGGTGTCGCCGGCGGCGAGCGACTGATCGATCGCTTCGACCCACAGTGCGTGCTCGGCATACCACGCGGCGGCGCGGCGGCGCAGCCGCGGCTCGAGCAGCGTGTCGCGCTGGCGTGCGTGGCGAAGCAGGCAATCGCGGAACAGCGGGTGGAACGCGAACCAGCGCGGCTCCTCGTCGAGCGCGGTGACGAACAGCTGTTGCCGCTCGAGCCGTTCGAGCAGCGATTGCGCATCGCTGCGCCCGCTGAGCGTTTCGGCCAGCGGCGCACACAATCGATCGGCGACGCTGACGCGGTGCAGGAAGTCGAGCTGCTCGGCAGGCAGCCGTTCGAGCAGTTCGGTGAACAGCGCGTTGATCGGCCGCAGCGTCGCCGGCAATTGGCGCAGATAGTCGTCCGGGTCGCCGTGGATGCGCGCGGTGAGCAGCGCCGCTCGCAGCGCGGCAATCCAGCCGCCGGTCATCGCGTGCAGCGGCGCGGCGTCGTGCGCGGCCGACCCGGCCTGGCTGCGCCGCAGCAGCAGCTGCGTTTCGGCGAGCGTGAAGCGCAGCGTCTGCTCGCCGAGCTCGAGCACCGCATCGTGCGCACGCAGCTCGGCGCGTTCGATCGGCGGTTCGGTGCGGCTCAGCACGATCAAGTGCAGCTGCTCGGGCGCGAGCCGCAGCTGCTCGGCGATCGCCGCGTGGATGTCGGCGCGCGTGATCTCCTGGTAGTCGTCGAGGACGATGAAGACCTCGCCGGGGTCGGCGGCGACGTCGGCGCGCAGCCAGTCGGTGCGGTGGCGCAACGGGATCGACAGCTCGCGCAGCCGCCACTGCGGATCGCGGTCGTCGGCGTCGACGTCGGCACCGCCGTCGTTGCCGGCGCGGCGCAGCGCCGCCGACAGCGCGCCGAAAAAGCGTTCGCTGTCGTCGTCGAGCGCGGTCAGCGACAGCCACGCCACGCGTGCGCCCTGCGCCGCGAGCGCCGCCGCCCACGACTGCGCCATCGTCGTCTTGCCGAACCCGGGCGGCGCCTTGACGATCGTCAGCACGCGGGTGCGGACGAGGTCGAGCAGCGCGTCCAGGCGCTCGCGGGCGACGACGCCGCGCGCCGGTCGCGGCGGGCGCAGGCGCGAAATCGACGGCGCGGGCGTGGTCGGCGTGTCCAGTCGGCTGTCCCCCGATCGGGGGATTATTCGTCGAAGCGCGCGACTCGATGCTCTGCATCACAGACCGATAAACCCTGCCCCGAGCGGCGGACGAATCGGCCCCATAGATCGCTACGGAGACAACCATGACCTCGCGCTTCCTGCGCCGGCCGCTGGCCGGTGTCGCCCTCGTCGCGGCCGCGTTCGCCGCGTTCCCGGCCACTTCCGCGGTCGCCGCCGAGCCGGTGAAGCTGGCCTACATCGAGACGCTGTCGGGGCCGCTCGGCGCGGTCGGCACGCTCGGCCAGAAGAACCTGCAGTTCATCGTCGACGAGTTCAACAAGAAGGGCGGCGTGCTCGGCGGCCGGCCGTTCGAGGTCGTGTCGTTCGACAGCAAGGGCAGCCCGCAGGAGGCGCTGGCGGCGCTGAAATCGGTGACCGACCAGGGCATCCCGTTCGTCGCGCAGGGCAACAGCTCGGCCGTCGCCGGCGCGCTGATCGATGCGATCGGCAAGCACAACGAGCGCAATCCCGGCAAGCGCGTGCTCTTCCTGAACTTCGCCGCGGTCGACCCCGACCTCACCGACGAGAAGTGCAGCTTCTGGCACTTCCGCTTCGACCCGCACAGCGACATGAAGATGAACGCGATCACCGACGTGATGGCGAAGGATCCGCAGATCAAGAAGGTCTTCCTGATCAACCAGGACTACGCCTTCGGCCACCAGGTCACGCGGGCCGCCAAGGAGATGCTGGCGAAGAAGCGTCCCGACATCCAGATCGTCGGCGAGGATCTGCACCCGATCGGCCGCGTCAAGGATTTCGCACCGTACGTCGCGAAGATCCGCGCCGCCGGGGCCGATACCGTGATCACCGGCAATTTCGGCCAGGACCTGACGCTGCTGGTGCGCGCCGCTGCCGACAGCAAGCTCGACATCAACTGGTACACCTACTACGCCGGCGCCTACGGCTCGGCAGCGGCGATCGGCGACGCCGGAATCGGCCAGGTGCGCAACGTCGTCGAGTGGAACCCGAACGTCGGCAACGCCGCGATGGACGCGTACTACGCGGCCTACAAGGCCAAGCATCCGGCGCCGGCCGACGAGTTCTACTACTACCGCATGAAGGTCATGGTCGAGATGCTCGCCAAGGCGATCGACCAGGCCAAGTCGACCGACGCCGCGAAGGTCGCCACCGCGCTCGAAGGCATGACGCACAAGGGCGACTTCGCCGAAGTGACGATGCGCAAGGACGACCACCAGATCCAGTCGCCGATGGTCGTCGCGACCTTCGCCAAGCTCGGCACCAACGGCGTCAAGGCATCGCTCGAAGGCAGCGGCTACGGCTTCGGCTCGGCGCAGATCGTCCCGGCCAAGGCGATCGAGATGTCGACGACCTGCAAGATGCAGCGCCCGGCGACGCCGTGATCTGACGCGGCGACCGCCGCGGTCGCCGCGCAGCGCGGTCTCGCGCGCGGCCGGTGGCGCGGGTGTCTCGCGCGCGCCCGTCGTCTACCCCCTCGTCGCTTCCCCAACGTCGCCGGTGCGGTCCGCCGGCGCACGCCGACCGCGGTCGTCGCGGTCGTCGCCCGGAGCCCGGCTCGATGGAATTCGCCCTCGTCTCGCTGCTGAACGGCGTGTCCTACGGGATGC
>CBDUBX010000010.1:0-28628 GCA_965365495.1 uncultured Burkholderiales bacterium | reverse complement strand
GGATGCGGTCGCTGCGGTCGCCGCTGCCGACGAGCCCTTTGCGCGTCGCCGCCTCGGTCGCCGCACGCTCGCTGCGTTCACGGTCGCGCAGCCGGGCCGCGAGCACCGCCAGCGCCTTGGCCTTGTTGCGGTGCTGCGACCGGTCGTCCTGGCACTCGGCGACGATGCCGGTCGGCAGGTGCGTCACGCGTACCGCGCTGTCGGTCTTGTTGACGTGCTGGCCGCCGGCACCGCTGGCGCGGAAGGTGTCGATCCGCAGCTCGGCCGGATTCAGCGCGGTCTCCTCGGCGGCGTCGGCCTCGGGCAGCACCGCAACGGTGCAGGCGCTGGTGTGGATCCGCCCTTGGCTTTCGGTCACCGGCACGCGCTGCACGCGGTGGCCGCCCGATTCGAAGCGCAGCCGGCCGTAGACGCCGTCGCCGGCGATGCGCAGCACGATCTCCTTGTAGCCGCCGAGCTCGGAATCGCTCTGGCTCAGGACCTCGCTCGTCCAGCCGCAGCGTTCGCACCAGCGCAGATACATCCGCGCCAGTTCGGCGGCGAACAGCGCCGACTCGTCGCCGCCGGTGCCGGCGCGGATCTCGACGAACGCGTTGCGCGCGTCGTCTGGGTCGCGCGGCAGCAGTGCCGCCTGCAACTCGGCATGCAGCGTCGCGATCTCGGCGTTCGCCGCGGCGATTTCGTCGCGCGCGAACTCGGCGAACTCGGGGTCGGCGGCCATCGCCTCGGCCGCGGCGATGTCGGCCTCGCGCTGCTCGTAGCGGCGAAACCGCGCGACGAGGTCGGCGGCCTCGACCTGCTCGCGCGACAACGTCCGCCAGCGCGCGATGTCGTGGGCGAGCGCCGGATCGGCGAGCGTCGCGTCGAGCTCGGCCAGTCGCAGGGCCAGGCGTTCGAAACGCTCGCGCAACGTGGGGGTCATCGCCGACGGCGGGTCGGGCGCCGCGCGCAACGCGGCGCGGTGTCGACCGCGGTGCTAGAGGTCCGCCGCGTCGGGCGGCGATCCGGCGGTCGCGCCGCCGCGCGCCGTCGGCCGCGCCGCCTGGCGCAGGAACAGTCGCGACACCGTTTCGGCGAGCCGCTCGCGGTCGTCGCCCTCTGCGGCATGCAACTCGGCCATCGTGCCGTGCAACATCTTGCACGTCAGCCCGCGGGCCAGCGCTTCGAGCACCGCATCGACCGGCTCGCCGCGCGCGAGCAGCTTGCGCGCGCGCCCGAGCTCGGCCGCGCCCCAGTCGGTGGCCTGCCGGTTCAGCGCCTGGATCAGCGGCACCGCGCTGCGCTGATCGAGCCAATGCGCGAAGCTCTGCACGCCGGCGTCGATGATCGCTTCGGCCTGCTCGACCGCGGCGAGCCGCTTCTCGCCGGCGGTCTGCACCAGCGACGACAGGTCGTCGACGGTGTACAGATAGACGTCGGACAGCTGGCGCACCTCGGGTTCGATGTCGCGCGGCACCGCCAGGTCGACCATGAACATCGGCCGCCGGCGGCGCGCTTTCAGCGCCCGCTCGACCGCGCCGAGGCCGACGATCGGCAGCGAGCTCGCGGTGCACGAGACGACGGCGTCGAACTCGTGCAGACGTCCCGGCATGTCGGCAAGGCGCATCGCCTCGCCGCCGAAGCGCGACGCGAGCTTCTCGCCGCGCTCGAGCGTGCGGTTGGCCAGCGCGATCGTCTGCGGCGACCGCGCCGCGAAGTGTGTCGCGACGAGCTCGATCATCTCGCCCGCGCCGACGAACAGCACCTTGATCCGCGACAGGTCTTCGAACAGCTGCCCGGCCAGCCGCACCGCGGCGGCGGCCATGCTGATGCTGTGCGACCCGATCTCGGTGACCGTGCGCACTTCCTTGGCAACCGAGAACGACCGCTGGAACAGCTGGTGCAGCGTCGTGCCCAGCGTGCCGGCCTCGTCGGCCAGCCGCACCGCCTGCTTCATCTGGCCGAGGATCTGCGGTTCGCCGAGAACCATCGAATCGAGCCCGGCGGCGACGCGGAACGCATGCCGCGCCGCGGCGCGGTCCTCGACGACATAGCTGTGCGACTGCAACTGCGCGCCGCTGATGCCGCCCTGTTCAGCGAGCCAGTCGATCGTCGGCGCGACGAGCTCGCGCGCCGCGCCGGGTGGCGCAGCGACGTAGAGCTCGGTGCGGTTGCACGTCGACACCAGCGCCGTCTCGGGCTCACCGCGCTGCAGCCGCTGGCGCAGCCCCTGCAACGCCGGCGTCGTCTGCTCGGGAGCGAACGCCAACCGCCCGCGCAGGTCCAGCGGCGCAGTGGTGTGGTTGAGCCCGAGCGCGAAAACGGTCACGGCAGAATTGTAAAGAGCGGTCGATCGCGGCGCGGCCGGCGTGATTGGACGCAGATCAAGCGCGGCGGACTTCGCCGCCGGCCATCTGACCGAGGAGACGAGCCATGTCCGTTGCGACCGCGTGGTGGCACGTCGCCGGCCTTTTCGCGCTGCCGCTGGCGCTCGGCGCGCTGGCGGCCGGGTTCGCGAAGGCAGTGTTCCGCCGCAAGCTGGCCGGCGTGCGCTGGTGGTCGCTGGCATGGCCGGCGGCAGCGGCCGCGGCCGCGGCCGACGTCGTCGGGCTGGTCGTCTTCGCCCGCGACGGCCGGATCGCGACTTGGGCGGCGATGGTGCTGGCGTGCGCGGCGGCGCTGTGGTGGCGCGGCTTCACGCCGGCAGCGGCTCGCCGCGCAGCGAATGCGGCAGAGCTGCGGTGATCCGCACGTCGATCATCCGGCCGACGCAGCCGGCGCCGAGCGCGCCGGGGTCGAAGTTGACGATGCGGTTGCATTCGGTGCGCCCCATCAGTTCGGCCGGGTTCTTGCGCGACGGCCCTTCGACAAGGATGCGCTGCACGCTGCCGACGCGGCTGGCGCCGATCCGTCGCGCGTTGGCTTCGATCGCCGCCTGCAGCCGCTGCAGCCGCTCGAGCTTCACATCGGCCGGCGTGTCGTCGCGCAGGTTGGCCGCCGGCGTGCCCGGCCGCGGGCTGAAGACGAAGCTGAAGCTCGCGTCGAAGCCGACGTCGTCGATCAGCTGCATCGTGCGCTCGAAGTCGTCGTCGGTCTCGCCGGGAAAGCCGACGATGAAGTCGCTCGACAGGCTGAGGTTCGGCCGCACCGCTCGCAGCCGGCGCACCGTGCTCTTGTATTCGAGTGCGGTGTAGCCGCGCTTCATCGCGCCGAGGATGCGGTCGCTGCCGTGCTGCACCGGCAGGTGCAGGTGGCTCGCCAGCTTGTCGCCGATGCGCGCATAGGCGTCGATCAGCCGCGACGTGAATTCCTTCGGGTGGCTCGTCGTGTAGCGGATGCGCTCGATGCCGGGCAGCGCGGCGACGCATTCGAGCAGCAGCGCGAAATCGGCGCCGTCGGCGCCGCGCCAGGCGTTGACGTTCTGGCCGAGCAGCGTGACCTCGCGCACGCCGCCGGCGGCCAGCGCCGCGATCTCGGCCAGCACCGCCTCCAGCGGGCGGCTGAACTCCTCGCCGCGGGTGTACGGCACGACGCAGTACGAGCAGTACTTCGAGCAGCCTTCCATGATCGACACGAACGCCGTCGCGCCGTCCACGCGCGCCGGCGGCAGGTGGTCGAACTTCTCGATCTCGGGGAATGCGACGTCGACCTGCGGCGCCTGCTCGGCGCGCCGCGCGGCGATCATCTGCGGCAGCCGGTGCAGCGTCTGCGGACCGAAGACCAGGTCGACGTACGGCGCGCGGTCGACGATCGCCGCGCCTTCCTGGCTCGCAACGCAGCCGCCGACGCCGATCAGCGCGCCGTTCTTGCGCTTCAGGTGCTTCACGCGGCCGAGGTCGGAGAACACCTTCTCCTGCGCCTTCTCGCGCACCGAGCAGGTGTTGAAGAGGATCAGGTCGGCCTCCTCGACGTCGGCGGTCGCCTCGTAGCCGCTGCTTTCGCGGAGCACGTCGGCGAGCTTGGCCGAGTCGTACTCATTCATCTGGCAGCCGAAGGTGCGGATGTAGACCTTCTTCATCGGCGGCTCCAGGTTTGCGTCGACGCGTCGAAGGTCCACCGCTGCGCCTCGTCGGCGGTCGTTGGCCACGGCTTGCGCGCCAGCTCCTGCGGCGTCAGCACCCAGATGTCGAACAACTGGCCGGAGAGGTCGCGCGTGTAGTGAACCGCCAGGCGCTCGCCGACGAGCGTGCCGGACAGCGCCCGAAAGCCGTCGCGGCCATGAATGCGCGCGCCGGGCGCGAGGCGGTCGGCGCGGCCGTTCAAGCGCACCTCCGGGGGCTGCGTGACGACCAGTTCGCCGCGCAGCGCATGGCCGGGAAAGCGCCGCGGCTCCTGCGCGAGAGCGACGGTGGCGGCCAGCGCGAGGCAGACCACAAGGGCTCGGCGGGTCATCGGTGTCGCCCCACGAAAAACCCCGCGGGGCACGCGCCGCGCGGGGCCGACGGGAAACGGGAGTGGTGGCGCTTCAGGGATTTGAACCCCGGACCTGCGGATTATGATTCCGTCGCTCTAACCAGCTGAGCTAAAGCGCCTGAGCCGGCGATTATAGGCAGGCCGCGCTGAACGCGGCCTGGCGCATTGCGACCCCCGATGTTCAGCTTCCTGCGAAAAAAGCCGGTGCCGGCGCCGGCCGCTGCGCCGTCCGACGACGCCATCGAGCGCGTCGCCGAAACGGTCGCCGAGCCCGCCGTTGCGGTCGTCCCGGCGGCGCCGCCGGTCCCGGTCGAATCGCGCGCCGGCTGGCTCGGCCGGCTGTCGCAAAGCCTGCGCAAGACCGGCGCCGGCATCGCCGGCGTGTTCACCGGCACGCGCGTCGACGACGCGCTGTACGACGAGCTCGAAACCGCGCTGCTGCTGGCCGACACCGGCGTCGCCGCGACCGAATTCCTGCTCGTCGACCTGAAGCGCCGCGTGAAGGACAGCTACGCGACGAGCCCGGTCGCGGTGAAGATCCTGCTCGGCGACGCGCTGACCGAGATGCTGCGCCCGCTCGAACGCCGGCTGGTGATCGGCGACGCGCAGCCGACGGTGATCATGGTCGCCGGCGTCAACGGCGCCGGCAAGACGACGAGCATCGGCAAGCTCACGCGCCACCTCGCGCAGGCCGACTGCAAGGTGCTGCTCGCCGCGGCGGACACGTTCCGCGCCGCGGCGAAGGAGCAGCTCGCGGTGTGGGCCGACCGTGCGCGCGTCGAGATCGTCAGCCAGGCCGGCGGCGACCCGGCGGCGGTCAGCTACGACGCGGTCGCTGCGGGGCGCGCGCGCGGCTGCGACGTCGTGATCGCCGACACCGCGGGGCGGCTGCCGACGCAGCTGCACCTGATGGAAGAGCTGAAGAAGATCCAGCGCACGCTCGCCAAGGCGCAGGCCGGCGCGCCGCACGAAGTGATCCTCGTCGTCGACGGCAACACCGGGCAGAACGCGCTGCAGCAGGTGCAGGCGTTCGACGCCGCGCTCGGGCTGACCGGCATCGTCGTGACCAAGCTCGACGGCACCGCCAAGGGCGGCGTGCTCGCGGCGATCGCGCGCTGGGGCGTCGAGCGCGGTCGCGTCGTGCCGGTGTACTTCGTCGGCATCGGCGAGAAGCTCGAAGACCTGCAGACCTTCGACGCGCGCGAGTTCGCGCAGGCGCTCGTCGGCTGACGCGGCCGCGCCGGCGGTCGGCGCGGGAGCCTTTCGCGCGTCGCCGCCGGGCTACCGCGCCGACGTTTCGACGGCGTCGTCGAAGAACGCCGACGGCACCGGCTCGCGGCCGTCGTCGGCCGCCGCCTGCGCGGCGTGGTCGCCGGCGGCGAGCGCGTCGGCCAGCCCGGCGGCGGTCGTTCCCGACGTCGCCTTCGCCGCTGCCGTGGGGTCGGCCGCGGGCGCGCCGCGCTCGGCGCCGAGCAGCGAGGCGAACGCCGAACGCGTCTCGCCGACGCTCGGCAGGCCGTCTTCGCGCCAGACGACGACGGCGATGCCGGCGGCGCGCAGCACGCGGGCCATCCGCTCGTGGCGGCGCTTGGCGCGGTCGCTCTCCTGCACCGGGCGGATGTCGACGACCGCGAGCACGCGCGAGCCGGCGTCGCACAGCAGCAGGTCGGCACTGAGCGAGCCGACGCGCTGCAACCACTGCACGTACGAATGCCGCGTCGGCACGCGGATGAACCGGGCCAGCGGGACCTGCGCCATCACGAGAAACCCGGGCAGCGCGCGGCGCAGCAGGTCGTAGGCCTGGCGCTCGGTGATCGTCAGCACGCGCACCGATTCGGGCGGCCAGCCGATCAGCGTGTCGACCGCGTCGGCACCCGGTGAGGCGCGGCGCTCGTTGCGCGTCTGCCGCCACACCCACGCCGCGGCGACGCCGACGAGCAGCGCCAGCACGGTCCACAGCACGACGTCGAGCATGACCCGTCGAGTCTAGAACCGCGGGCGGCCGCCGCGTATCGGGACGTATCGGCGCGGCGGCACGGAGCGCCTCGGCGCCACTGTGCGACGCCGAACGCGGCGTTACCGCGGCAAGCCCGGGAAGCCGCCCGCTCCGCCGGGGCCGCCGGGACCTCCCGGGCCGCCGAGCCCGCCCATGCGCTTCATCATCTTCATCAGCCCGCCGCCCTTCAACTTCTTCATCATCCCCTGCATCTGATCGAACTGGTTCAGCAGGCGGTTGACTTCCTGCACCGGCACGCCGGCACCGGCGGCGATGCGGCGCTTGCGGCTGGCCTTGATCAGCTCGGGCTTGCGCCGCTCGGCCGGCGTCATCGAGCAGATGATCCCTTCCATGCGCCGCACGTCGCGTTCGGCGCGGTCCATGTCGGCGCCGCTGGCCTTCGCGCCGAGCTGGCTCGGCAGCTTGTCAATCAGCGACGACAGCCCGCCCATGCTCTTCATCTGGCCGAGCTGGGAGCGGAAGTCGTCGAGGTCGAAGCCGCCTTTCTTGACCTTCGCCGCGAGCTTCTGCGCGGCGTCGATGTCGACGCCTTTCTGCACCTCCTCGACGAGCGCGACGATGTCGCCCATGCCGAGCACGCGGCCGGCGTGACGCTCGGGGTCGAAGGCTTCGAGGCCGTCGATCTTCTCGGAGACGCCGGCGAACTTGATCGGTGCGCCGGTGATCTGGCGCACCGACAGCGCGGCGCCGCCTCGCGCGTCGCCGTCGAGCTTGGTCAGCACCACGCCGGTCAGCGGCAGCGCGTCGTTGAACGCCTTGGCGGTGTTGACCGCGTCCTGGCCCTGCATCGCGTCGACGACGAACAGCGTCTCCACCGGGTGCAGCGCCGCGTGCAGCTCGCGGATCTCGGCCATCAGCGCGGCGTCGATGCCGAGCCGGCCGGCGGTGTCGACGATCAGCACGTCGAAGTAGTGGCGCTTGGCGTGGTCGAGCGCCGCCAGCGCGATCGCGCGCGGCGACTGATCGGGCGTCGACGCGAACCACTCGGCGCCGGCCTGCGCGGTCACCGTCTTCAGCTGCTCGATCGCCGCCGGGCGGTAGACGTCGGCCGACACCGTCAGCACCTTCTTGCGCCGGCGCGCGATCAGGTGCCGTGCGAGCTTGGCCGTCGTCGTCGTCTTGCCGGCGCCTTGCAGCCCGGCCATCAGCACCACGGCCGGGGGTTGCACGGCGAGATCCAGCTCGGCCGTCGCGTCGCCGGCGCCCATCGTCTGCGCGAGCTCGCGGTGGACGATGCCGACCAGCGCCTGCCCGGGATTGAGCGCGCCGACAACTTCCTGGCCGAGCGCGCGGTCCTTCACGCGAGAGACGAAGTCGCGCACCACCGGCAGCGCGACGTCGGCCTCGAGCAAGGCCATGCGCACTTCGCGCAACATGTCCTGGACGTTGCTTTCGGTGATGCGGGCCTGGCCGCGCATCGTCTTGACCAGCCTCGTCAGGCGGTCGCTCAGGGCAGAAGCCATCGGCGCGGGGTGCCGCCGCGGCGGCGGCGGTCGGTACACTCGTCGCCATGATTTTATCGACCACGTTGCCGGCGATCGCGCCGCGCGGCACCGGGTTGCTCGTCATCGTCGCCTGCGCGATGTACGTGCTCGCCGCGCTGCCGCTGCGCCGCTTCTCGGCCGCGGCGTTGCTCGGTGGACTGCTGCTGCACGGCGTGCTGCTGGTCGTCGACATCGGCGGCATCGGCCAGGGGATCGACGGCGCGCGGCTCGGCTTCGGCCCGGTGTTGTCGGTCACGGTGTGGCTCGTCGTCGCCGTCTACGCGGTCGAAAGCCGGCTCGTTCCGCTGCCCGCGGTGCGCAAGTGGCTGGGGCTGGCCGGCGTGATCGCGGTCGGTCTGGCGGCGCTGTTCCCCGGCGAGCCGCGGGCGCTGTCGTCGCCGCTCGCGCCGGTGCACTTCGCGCTCGGCGTCGGCAGCTACGGTCTGTTCGCCGCCGCGGTGCTGCACGCGCTGCTGCTCGACGCTGCCGAACGCCGCCTGCGCGGCGGCGTCGTCGGCGGCGCCGCGGTCGGGCGGGCGCTGGGCATGCCGCTGCTGCAGCTCGAGCGTCTGACGTTCCGCTTCGTGCAGGTCGGGTTCGTCGTCCTGACCGCGACGCTGCTGCTCGGCATTGTCAACGCGCGCGGAACCTGGAACTGGGCCGACCACAAGGCCGTGTTCTCGGTGATGGCTTGGCTCGTCTTCGCGGCGCTGCTCGTGGGCCGATCTCGCCGCGGCTGGCGCGGGCGGCGCGCGACCGGCTGGCTCTACGCCGGCGCGTCGTTGCTGCTGCTGGCCTACGCCGGGTCGCGCTTCGTGCTCGAAGTGCTGCTGCAGCGCTCGACCTATTGATTCGAATGCGATCGCGGTGACGAAGCTGCTGCTGCTGGTCGCGGTCGTGGCGCTGGCGTGCTGGCTGTTCTTCGGCCGCGCGCGGCGCGGCGACGGGCCGCGGCGCGATGCCGACGCGGCGCCCGGCGCGCCGCCGACGATGCTCGCGTGCGCGCACTGCGGCGTCCACGTGCCGCCGCTCGACGCGCACACCGACGCCGCCGGCGTGCCGTACTGCAGCGACGCCCACCGCCTGCTGGGCCCGCGCTGATCGCACGGCCGCGGCGTGGACGTCCGGGCCGCAGAACGCCGCCGCGGCGACCGCCGCCGTCACGACCGCCGCGCCGGCGGCCGGCGCCCGCTACCCGGCGACAGCGAGTCGATGTCGACGTCGCCGATCACCGGCGACTCGTCGTTCGTCGACGCCGGCTGGCTCGCCGCCGGCGACGTCGCGCCGCGCCAGCGCCGCGCCGCACAGCGCGCGCGGCGCGCGCAGGCGCACGAAAGCGCGCTGGCGCGCGTATCGCGCACTTACGCCGCGGCGCGCGCGACGGTCGGCTTCGGTCTGGTCGCGGTCCAGGGTCTGGTCAGCCTGCTCGGCGCGCCGGGGGCGATGTGGGCGCTGCTCGTGTCGGTGGTGTACGCCGTGGAGGCGATCACGCTGTGGCTGCTGCCGCGCTACGGCCAACTTGTCGCGCCGCTGGTGCAGGCGCACCCGCGGTGGCAACTGTGGCTGGCGACGATCGGCGCCGACTTGCTGGCGTTCGGCGCGCTGTACGCGATCGCGCGCGGCACCAACTTCAATTACGCCGCGCTGCTCGTGCTGCCGGTGCTGATGGCCGGCGCGCTGACCGCGCGCGTATTGGCGCTCGGCACCGCGGCGGCCGCGGCGCTGCTGTTGCTGGCGGTGGCGTGGAACACGTCGGCGGTCGACGACGCGGCGCCGCTGGTGCTGCAGTCGGGGCTCGCCGGGCTCGGCCTGTTCATGATCGCGCTGCTCGCCGGTGAGCTGGCGCAGCGGCTCGCCGGCGAAGAAGTCGCGGCGCGCGCCGGGCGAGATCGCGCGCGCCGGCAGGCCGAGCTCAATCGCCTCGTGATTCAGGAGATGGCCGACGGCGTGCTCGTTGTCGACCGGCAGCTCGAAGTTCGTGCCGCGAACCCGGCGGCGCGGGCCCTGCTGGTGAGCCAAGGGCTGTCGCCGCCGGCGCCGTTCTCGCTGCGCGGTCCCGTGGCGTGGAGTGGCCTGCACCATGCGGTCGAAACCGCGCTGTCGGGCGCCGACTGGCCCGAGTCGGGGCGCGACGTGCTGCTCGCGTTCGACGACGGCCACACGCGAACGCTGCGCCTGCGCGTGCGGTCGATGCGCGCCGACGCGCTGCCGGGCGCGACGCCGGCCGCCGGTGACGACGGAGCCGGCGAGCCCTACGCGGTGGTGCTGTTGGAAGACCTGCGCACGCTGGAGGCGCGGATCCGCCAGGAGAAGCTCGCCGCGATGGGGCGGGTGTCGGCCGGCATCGCGCACGAGATTCGCAACCCGCTGGCGGCGATCGCCCAGGCCAATTCGCTGCTGCTCGAAGACGCGCTCGCGCCGCCGCAGCAACGGCTGGCGACGATCGTCGCGGCCAACGTCGAGCGGCTGCGGCGGCTCGTCGACGACGTCGTCGACGTCGCGCCCGGCTACGCTCCGGCGCCGCACCCGATCGACGCCGCACAGAGCGTCGCGCAGGTCGTCGCCGAATGGATGCAGGCGGCCGGCGCGCGACCCGGCGGCGACGCCAAGCTGCGCACCGAGCTGCCGGACACGGCGCTGCCGGTGCACTTCGACGCCGAGCACCTGCGCCGCGTGCTCGTCAACCTGCTCGACAACGCCGACCGCCATGCCAGCGCCGCGCCCGGCGCGGTGTTCGTGCGCCTGGCCGCGCGCGACGACGACAACGCGACGCTGTCGGTGATGAGCGACGGCGCGCCGATCGCGCCGGAGGTCGAGCGCTTCCTGTTCGAGCCGTTCTTCTCGTCGCGCAGCCGCGGCTCGGGGCTCGGCCTCTATATTTGTCGCGAGCTGTGCGAACGCTACGGCGCGAGCATCGCCTACCGACCGCGGCCGAGCGCCGACCGATTGCGCAACGAGTTTCTCGTCGTGCTGCGCCGCGCCGCGGCCGACGACGCCGTACCGAGCCGATGACGTGACGACCCCCACCGCTGCTCCGCCGCGCCTCGTCGTCGTCGACGACGAACCCGACCTGCGCACGCTGTACGAGCTGACGCTGCTGCGCGAAGGCTACGCCGTCGACTGCGCCGGCGACGTCGAAGAGGCGTGGCAGTTGCTGCAGCGGCTGGGGCCGAACGGCGTGCAGCTCGTGATCACCGACATGCGGCTGCCCGACGGCACCGGGCTCGACCTGCTGCGCCGCATCGACGAAGCCGGGCGCAACGAGCGGGCGATCGTGATCACCGCGTTCGGCTCGCCCGAGAACGCCGTCGAGGCGTTGAAAGCCGGCGCCTACGACTACTTGACAAAGCCGGTCGACCTGCGCCAGTTCCGCGCCGTCGTCGCCTCGGCGCTCGGCCGCAGCGCGGCGAACGCGCCGGGCGCGCCACCGGCGCGTGCCGTTGCGGCGATGCCGCGCGCGAACGCGGCGCGAGGCGCGCTCGACCGGCTGGTCGGTGACGCGCCGGCGATGCAGCAGGTGCGATCGCTGGTCGAGAAGGTCGCGCGCAGCATGGCACCGGTGCTCGTCCACGGCGAGTCGGGCACCGGCAAGGAGCTGGTGGCGCGCGCCATCCACGGCTGTTCGCCGCGCGCCGACGGGCCTTTCGTCGCGGTGAATTGCGGCGCGATCCCCGAGACGCTGCTCGAAGCCGAGTTCTTCGGCCATCGCAAAGGCGCGTTCACCGGCGCGGCCGAGGAACGCGCAGGCTTCTTCCAGGCGGCGCAGGGCGGCACGTTGTTCCTCGACGAGATCGGCGACCTGCCGCTGGCGATGCAGAGCAAGCTGCTGCGCGCGGTGCAGGAGCGCGCGGTGCGGCCGCTCGGCGCGGTGGCCGAGGTGCCGGTCAACGTGCGCTTGGTCAGCGCGACACACCGCGACCTCGGCGCCGACGTCGCCGCCGGGCGCTTCCGCCAGGACCTGTACTACCGGCTGAACGTGATCCGCATCGCCGTGCCGCCGTTGCGCGAGCACCTGGCCGACCTGCCGCTGCTGAGCGCATCGCTGCTGGCGCGGATCGCGCGCGAGGCCGGCGTGCAGCCGGTCCCCGAACTCGACGCCGGCGCGCTGCAGCACCTGGCGCGCTACACGTTTCCCGGCAACGTGCGCGAGCTCGAGAACCTGCTGCACCGCGCGCTCGCGCTCGCGGCCGGCAGCACGATCGGCCGCGACGACCTGGCGCTGCCCGAAGCGGTGCTGCACGACCCCGGCGACACGGTGTTCGCGGCGCCGCTGGACGCCCCGCTGTCCGACACCGAGCCGGGCGACGCGGCGCTGCCGAGCGACCTCGCGGCGCACCTCGATGACGTCGAGCGGCGCATCCTGGAGCAGGCGCTCGAGCGCCATCGCTACAACCGCACCGCCGCCGGTGCGAGCCTCGGCCTGACGCTGCGCCAGATGCGCTACCGGATGGCGCGGCTCGGCATCGGTGTGCACGACGTCGAGCCGTCCTGACGACGCCGCGTCGCAGGCTGGGCCGGCCGCGGGTAAGTCCGGGTTCGGACACTATCGGTAGTGCGTTGAACCGCCGTTGAACGCCAGATATAGTGTCCGCACGTCGCTGCGGCGTTCTTCCCCGCGGTGGCGCGGAAAGCCGGTCCGCCGCGGCGCGACATGTCGCCGCCGCCCCGCCGCCGGGTCGTGAACGCCGGCTCGCAGCCGGTGCGCCGCGCCGAACCCCCATATCTCTGAAGGAGCCCCATGACTGCCGTCACTGCCAGCGTCACACCGGCGTCGGTCGCCGTTCAACGTCCCCCGCGCAGCGACGCCGACGAGGCCGCGTACGACGGCTATCAGATCATCCGCCGCAACGGCGCGGTCGTCGGCTTCGCGCCGACGAAGATCGCGGTCGCGCTGATGAAGGCGTTTCTTGCCGTGCACGGCACGCAGGGCGCAGCGTCGGCCAGCGTTCGCGAGACGGTCGAGCAGCTTACGGAGACGGTGGTGCGCGCGTTGCTGCGGTCGCGGCCCGGCGGCGGCACGTTCCACATCGAAGACGTGCAGGACCAGGTCGAGCTGTCGCTGATGCGCGGCGGCCACCACGAGGTTGCCCGCGCCTACGTGCTGTACCGCGAACGGCGCGCGCAGGAGCGCGCACGGCGGCCCGAGCCGGCGGTGGCGGCGCCCGCCGCGACGATGGTCACCGACCGCGGCCAGCGCGTGCCGCTCGACGTCGCCGCGCTGACCGCGCTCGTCGAGTCGGCCTGCGCCGGGCTCGGCGCCGACGTCGTCGCCGCGCCGATCCTCGCCGAAACGCAGCGCAACCTCTACGACGGCGTGCCGATCGACGAGGTCTACAAGGCGGCGATCCTCGCCGCGCGCACGTTGATCGAGAAGCAGCCGGCCTACACGCGCGCGACCGCGCGGCTGCTGCTGCACACGATCCGACGCGAGGTGCTCGGCGACGACGTCGCGCCGCACGCCATCGCCGAGCGCTACGCCGAGCACCTGCCGCAGTACGTGCGGCTCGGTGTGCGGGCCGAGCTGCTCGACGATCGGCTGCTGCAATACGACCTTGAACGGCTCGGCGCCGCGCTCGACGCGTCGCGCGACCTGCAATTCGACTACCTCGGCCTGCAGACGCTGTACGACCGCTATTTCCTGCACATCGACGAGCGCCGCATCGAGCTGCCGCAGTCGTTCTTCATGCGCGTGGCGATGGGGCTGGCGGTCAACGAGATCGACCGCGAGGCGCGAGCGATCGAGTTCTACGACGTGCTGTCGCGCTTCGACTTCATGAGCAGCACGCCGACGCTCTTCAACAGCGGCACGCGGCGTTCGCAGCTGTCGAGCTGCTATCTGACGACGGTGTCCGACGACCTCGAAGGCATCTACGAAGCGCTGAAGGAGAACGCGCTGCTCAGCAAGTTTGCCGGCGGCCTGGGCAACGACTGGACCAACGTCCGCGCTCTCGGCTCGTACATCAAGGGCACCAACGGCAAGAGCCAGGGCGTCGTGCCGTTCCTGAAGGTCGTCAACGACACCGCGGTGGCGGTCAACCAGGGCGGCAAGCGCAAGGGCGCGGTGTGCGCCTACCTGGAAACCTGGCACCTCGACATCGAGGAGTTCCTCGAGCTGCGCAAGAACACCGGCGACGACCGGCGGCGCACCCACGACATGAACACCGCGAACTGGATTCCCGACCTGTTCATGAAGCGCGTGCTCGAAAGCGGCCACTGGACGCTGTTCTCGCCGAGCACCTGCCCCGACCTGCACGACCTGTTCGGCCCCGCGTTCGAGCGCGCGTACACCGCCTACGAAGCAGCGGTCGACCGCGGCGAGATCAAGCTCTACAAGCGGCTGCCGGCCAAGGACCTGTGGCGGCGCATGCTGACGATGCTGTTCGAGACCGGCCACCCGTGGATCACGTTCAAGGACGCCTGCAACGTGCGCAGCCCGCAGCAGCATGCCGGCGTCGTCCACAGCTCCAACCTGTGCACCGAAATCACGCTGAACACCGACGAGCGCGAGATCGCGGTGTGCAATCTCGGCAGCGTGAACCTGGCGCAGCACCTCGCCGACGGCGGCATCGACCAGGCCAAGCTCGAGCGCACCGTCGCCACCGCGATGCGGATGCTCGACAACGTGATCGACATCAACTACTACGCGGTGAAGAAGGCGCGCGACGCGAACCTGCGCCACCGCCCGGTCGGCCTCGGCATCATGGGTTTTCAGGACTGCCTGTACCGCCTGCGGATCGCGTACGCCAGCGACGAGGCGGTGGAGTTCGCCGACCGCTCGATGGAGGCGTTGTGCTATTACGCCTACCAGGCCAGCACCGAGCTGGCCGAGGAGCGCGGCCGCTACAGCAGCTATCGCGGCAGCCTGTGGGACCGCGGCATCCTGCCGCAGGACACGCTCGACCTGCTGGCCGAGTCGCGCGGCGGCGCCGAATTCGTCGACGTCGACCGCAGCGCCACGCTGGATTGGGACGCGCTGCGCCGGCGCATCGCCGAGCACGGCATGCGCAACAGCAACTGCGTGGCGATCGCGCCGACGGCGACGATCAGCAACATCGTCGGCGTCGACGCGTCGATCGAGCCGAGCTTCGCCAACCTGTCGGTCAAGAGCAACCTGTCGGGCGAGTTCACGATCGTCAACGAGTACCTCGTCGCCGACCTGCGCGCGCTCGGGCTGTGGGACGACGTGATGGTCATGGACCTGAAGCACTTCGACGGTTCGCTGCGCGCGATCGACCGCGTGCCCGACGAACTGAAGCGCCTGTACGCGACGGCGTTCGAAGTCGATGCGACGTGGCTCGTCGAGGCGGCCGCACGGCGGCAGAAGTGGATCGACCAGGCGCAGTCGCTGAACATCTACATGGCCGGCGCATCGGGCCGCAAGCTCGACGAGGTCTACCGGCTCGCCTGGCTGCGCGGCCTGAAGACCACCTACTACCTGCGCACGACGAGCGCGACGTACTCCGAGAAGTCGACCGTCGGCTCCGGGTCGCTGAATGCCGTCGCCGCAGGTCATGCGAAGACCGAGCCGCGCACCGCGAGCGCGGCAGCGGAGCCGGCGAGCGACGTGCGCTTCTGCGCGATCGACAACCCCGACTGCGAAGCGTGTCAGTGACGCACGCGCGACGCAGATCGGGCCACTCGTTTGCCGGTGCACGCGCAACGATGCGATGCAAGCCGGCAACGAAACCGCGCGCGCGAGTGCAACGAATGCTTGTTGTTTGCAGCCGTTGCTACCGATAATTCAACGCCACAGGAATTGCATCCGATGCTGAACTGGGAAGAAGACGTTGCCGACCGTTCGCCGCGCATCGCGCCGGCGATCTCGCCGGCCGCGTCGACGCTGCGCAAGCTCGGCGCGGCGTCACCGATCCAGCGGTCGCCCGAGCGGGCGACGGTCATGGCCGCACCAGCGTCGCGCGTCGTCGGCGCCGCGTCCACCGCCGCGCCGGCCGCGGTGCGCGAACCGGCGCCGACCCGCCGCGTCGACGTCGCCGACAAGCGCATCATCAACGGCCGCACCGACGTCAACCAGCTGGTGCCGTTCAAGTACAAGTGGGCGTGGGAGAAGTACCTCGCCACCTGCGCCAACCACTGGATGCCGCAGGAAGTGAACATGAACCGCGACATCGCCCTGTGGAAGGACCCGAACGGCCTGACCGAGGACGAGCGCCGCATCATCAAGCGCAACCTCGGCTTCTTCGTCACCGCCGACTCGCTGGCCGCGAACAACATCGTCCTCGGCACCTACCGCCACATCACCGCGCCCGAGTGCCGCCAGTTCCTGCTGCGCCAAGCGTTCGAAGAGGCGATCCACACCCACGCCTACCAGTACATCGTCGAGAGTCTCGGGCTCGACGAAGGCGAGATCTTCAACGCCTACCACGAAGTCGAGTCGATCCGCGACAAGGACGAGTTCCTGATCCCGTTCATCGACGCGATCATGGATCCGGCGTTCTACACCGGCACGCCCGACGCCGACCGCACGTTGCTGAAGAGCCTGATCGTCTTCGCGTGCCTGATGGAGGGGCTGTTCTTCTACGTCGGCTTCACGCAGATCCTGGCAATGGGACGGCAGAACAAGATGACCGGCGCCGCCGAGCAGTACCAGTACATCCTGCGCGACGAGTCGATGCACTGCAACTTCGGCATCGACCTGATCAACCAGATCAAGCTCGAGAACCCGCTGCTGTGGACGCCGGCGTTCAAGGCCGAGATCCGTGCGCTGTTCGAGCGCGCGGTGGCGCTGGAGTACCGCTACGCCGAAGACACGATGCCGCGCGGCGTGCTCGGGCTGAACGCGTCGATGTTCAAGGGCTACCTGCGCTACATCGCCAACCGCCGCGCCGTGCAGATCGGACTGCCGGCGCTGTACCCGAACGAGGAGAACCCGTTTCCCTGGATGAGCGAAATGATCGACTTGAAGAAGGAGCGCAACTTCTTCGAGACCCGCGTCATCGACTATCAATCCGGCGGGGCGCTGGCATGGGACTGACGACGGCCGTCGACGACGGCCGCGCGGTTGCCCGCGGCTTCCTGTCGGAGAGCGAGACGGCGACCGGCCCGGTACGCGGGCACTGTCACAGTCGTCTGGCAAGGATCAAGAACTGGCGAGCCGCAGCGGCGACAGACCGCACCCGACAACAGGCTCGCGACCCCGTTCATCACACCGGGGCGATCGCCGCACCGGGCGTTTGACGCCCGTCGGCAGACCACCGGGTGATGAATCTCCGCACTGGATGTCGCAGCGCGGAGCCTTTTGCAACTTGATCAAGGAGATCGTGATGGCAACTGCGAAAAAGGCCACTTCGGCCAAGAAATCGACGTCCGCGAAGAAGTCGTCGTCGACCGCGTCGAAGAAGTCCACGGCGTCCAAGAAGTCGACCGCGTCGAAGAAGACAACGGCGTCGAAGAAGACCACCAGCGCCAGGAAGACCCCGGCCAAGAAGTCGACGACGGCGTCGAGGAAGTCGACCACCGCGAAGAAGACCACCGCGCGCAAGTCCACGCCCGCGAAGAAGTCGACGACGCGCGGTTCGACCGCGGCCAAGAAATCGACTGCAACGAGGAAGTCGACGACGGCATCGAAGAAGTCGTCGACCTCGGCGAAGAAGACCGGTGCGACGAAGTCGGCGGCGGGGCGGCCGGGAACGCGGCGTACCTCCGCGAAGAAGGCATCGAGCAAGTCCGATACGGCATCGTCGACGTCATCGTCGACTCCCTCTGCGCCGTCGGCCCCGGCGAAAACCGCTTTGAGTCCAGCGGCGGCATGGCCGTTCCCGACAGGCAATAAGCCTTAAGCAACTTCGCTTCACAGGGCCTGGCGTTTGCTGGGCCCTTTTCAATTTCGCGAGCATCTTTTGTGGCCGAACTATTGCGTCGCTTAGAAGCAAGCTTGGGATCAAATGTTGCTTCCGAAGAGCGAGGACGGATCCTTGCGAAGAAGATAATTTATCTCGCAAGAATTGGTGATTTCGCCGAAGCTCGAGAAATTACGTCAATTCTTAGGTCTGAATTCACAGGAACAAAAAGCGGCCTAGTCACACCTTGGGTAATGCTGGCAGAGGGTTTGCTTCAACGATTTGAAGAACTGTCCCCCGGCGCTCTCGATCGAGTGATCAGAAGTCAACTGCTTGCAGATGCAGTCAAGGATGAAACCCTTTCTGCATTTGCGCATGCATGGCGAGCGCAGTTGGAATTTGAGCGTTCAAATTTTGATGAGATGGCGCGCTCGATTAGCGCGGCCATGGCGTTGGCACACGAATCCAATCTTGCGGCGTGGACACGAATCGGAATTTGTCTCTGCGAAGTGTATGCCTGCATTGGCTGCGAGACGGAGAGCAAGCTATGGTTTGGGCGCGCGCGGGAGTCTGCGCTCAAGGAAGGCGATCAAGCAAGCCTTGAGGCTGTCTTCCATGGTCGAGTTGCGTTTCGCCTATCGTACGTTAGGGCGAAGAGTTGTATCGAGGAGTTAGACCGCGTCGCTGTGCGCCAGTTGCGCGGCGAGCTAGATTCCGCGCGGAATTTGCAGGGCCTACTTGGACTTCGTGCGCTGACGGACTTGGTGAATCTGTGTGACGCGCGACTGTATCTCTTAGAAGGCAACTTCGCCGCTGCGTTGAAGCGCTTTCGAGAGCTTACGCTAGCACCTCCAGGAGTGTCTAGTTATCATCCGAAGCTCCTCGAGCTTGAAGTTTCCTATTGTGAGATGCAGCTTGGCGAGTCGCCCGCTAGGCCAGAGCCGGATTGGGAGCCGAGTTTTTTGTCGTTGGATTTGGATGACCAGCTTGTTGCCGCGTGGCTTATCGTTGAGATCAGACGTCGCCTCGGTTATAGTGTTGTAAGCCATGAAGTCGCATTAACGTCTATTCAGCAGCAGTTCTCCGCTTCTCTTGATTACATGCGAGCGCTTTTCCAAGGCTTTTCGGAGCGAGGCCGTTGACTCCCATCGCCCTCGTAATGGGCTCCTCCAGCGATTGGGACACGCTACGCAGTGCTGCCGACGTACTTGACGAGTTCGGGGTGGGTTACGACAAGCGCGTCGTCTCGGCGCACCGGATGCCGGACGACATGTTCGCGTTTGCCGAGACGGCACAGGCTCGGGGGCTGCGCGCGATCATTGCGGCGGCGGGCGGGGCTGCGCACCTGCCGGGGATGCTGGCGGCCAAGACGGCGGTTCCGGTGCTGGGCGTTCCGGTGGCCGGGCGCCATCTCGCCGGTGTCGATTCACTGCTGTCGATCGTGCAGATGCCCAAGGGCGTTCCCGTCGCGACCTTCGCGGTCGGTGCGGCTGGCGCGGCGAATGCGGCGTTGTTCGCGGTATCGATGCTGGCCGCGGCCGACGACGACCTGCGGCGCCGGCTCGAGGCTTTCCGCGCGCGGCAGACCGAAGCCGCGCGCGCGATGACGCAGGATCTAAAGTGACGTCGGCGCGGCTTCGCGTTCAGCGACGTCGCGACACCGCGCCGGCAAACAGCGAACACGGCGAACACGGCGAACACGGCAAATGCGGCAAATGCGGCAAATGCGGCAAATGCGGCAAATGCGGCTGACCCGGCGCATATGGCAAAGACGGTGAATACGAAAGCCAGCGATCGGGTGTCGGCATTTCGCCGCTCGCTGCCGATGCCGCTCGCGGTCGACTGGAAGACCTTCGCGCAGCGGCGCCATCCAACGCGGACGCCGCCCCCCACAGCGTGATCGCCGATCGAGCCGCGTCGCCGATTGCGCCCCCGGCCATGCTCGGCGTGCTCGGCGGCGGTCAACTCGGCCGCATGTTCGTCCACGCGGCGCAACGTAGCGGTTACCGCGTCACCGTCCTCGACCCCGACCCCGCAAGCCCGGCCGCCGCGGCCGCCGATCTCCACCTTCGTGCCGCGTACAACGACGCCGCGGCGTGGCAGGCGCTCGCCGACGACTGCGTCGCGGTGACGACCGAGTTCGAGAACGTTCCCGCGGCCGCGTTGCGGGCGATCGCCGGATCGTGTGCGGTGGCGCCGGCGGCGGCGGCGGTCGACGTCTGCCAGGACCGCCGCCGCGAGAAGCGCTGCTTCGCCGACGCCGGCGTACCGGCGGCGCCGTACCTCGACGTCGACGCTGCACGTTTGTCGAGCCCCGGCTTCGACGCCGCGGTCGCACCACTGCTGCCCGGCATCCTCAAGACTGCAACGCTCGGCTACGACGGCAAGGGGCAGCGCCGAGTGGCCGAAGCGCGCGCGGTCGCCGCGGCCCACGCCGAACTCGGCGGCGTGCCGTGTGTGCTCGAGCGTCGGCTGCCGCTCGCCTGCGAAATCAGCGTCGTCGGCGCGCGCAGCGCCGACGGCCGGTGGGTCCACTTGCCGGTGCAGCAGAACCTGCACCGCGAAGGCATCCTCGCGCTGACCCGCGTTCCCGCGCCCGACGTCGGCGCCAAGCAGGCCGCGGCAGCGCTGCGCCACGCCGAGCGATTGGCCGCCGCGCTCGACTACGTGGGCGTGCTTTGCGTCGAGTTCTTCGTGCTCGAAGACGGCGCGCTAGTGGCCAACGAAATGGCGCCGCGTCCGCACAATTCGGGGCACTACAGCATCGACGCCTGCGACGTGTCGCAATTCGATCTGCAACTGCGCACGCTCACCGGCCAGCCGTTGACGATGCCGCGTCTGCATTCGCCGGCGGTGATGGTCAACCTGCTCGGCGACCTTTGGTTCGACGCCGACGACGCGAACGGCATCGACGCCCCGCCGCGGCACCCCGACTGGTCGGCCGTGCTCGCGCTGCCGGGCGTGCATCTGCACCTCTACGGCAAAGCGACGCCGCGGCGCGGCCGCAAGATGGGCCACTTGACGGTGACCGCCGGCGACGCCGCGACGGCGATGGCCGTCGCGAGCCGAGCTGCCGCGGCGCTTGGCATCGCCGCTTTTTAAGACGCTTCCACGGCATGGCCCGGGTTTGCGCGGCGACGTCGCCGGCAACGGTCGCCGAAGCGGCGTCGCTGCTCGCCGCCGGACGGCTCGTCGCGTTCCCGACGGAGACGGTCTACGGCCTCGGCGCGCGCGCCGACGACGACGCCGCAGTGGCCGCGATCTTCGCCGCCAAGGGGCGACCTGCGGCGCACCCGCTGATCGTTCATGTCGCTCACCCGCGCAGTGTCGACCGCTACGCGCGCGATGTCGGCGACGCCGCTCGCAAGCTGATGGCGGCCTTCTGGCCGGGGCCGCTGACGGTGATCGTGCCACGGCGCGACGGCGTCGCCGCGGCCGCAGCCGGCGGGCAGGCCAGCATCGGCCTGCGCATGCCGGCGCATCGGGTCGCCCGCGCGTTGCTCGACCGTGCGGCCGCGCTCGGCGTGCCCGGCGTCGCCGCGCCGAGCGCGAACCGCTTCGGCCGCATCAGTCCGACGCGCGCGGCGCACGTCGAAGCCGAGTTTCCCGATCTCGACCTGCTCGTCGTCGACGGTGGCGATTGCGACGCCGGTGTCGAGTCGGCGATCGTCGACTGCACGCGCGCGCAGCCGGCGCTGTTGCGACCGGGAACGATCGGCCGCGCAGCAATCGAGGTCGCGCTCGGCGGGTCGCTGGCGGCGCCCGGCAGCGGCGGCACCGACGCGCCGCGCGCCCCGGGAACCCTCGCGTCGCACTACGCGCCGGCGGTGCAGCTGGCGTTGTTGTCGGCCGACGAGATCGCCGCGCGTCTCGGCGCGAGACGCACGTCCGCCGGCGCCGGGTCGCTGCCGGGGGTCGGGTTATATTCGCGCGCAGCTCCTGCGCCGTCGAGCGCGGGGGTCGTCCACCGGCACATGCCGTCCAACGCGAGCGCGGCGGCGCACGAGCTGTTCGCCGTGTTGCGCGAACTCGAAGCGTCGGGCGTTGCGTCGATCTGGGTCGAGCAACCGCCGTCCGACGCCGCTTGGGACGCCGTTCGCGATCGGCTGCAGCGCGCCGCCGCGTGACGGCCCCGGCCGCACGGCCCTTTCGATCCACGTCACGCAGAGTTCGTCGATGCCTTTCAGATTGCCCCGCCGCCGCTGGCGTGCCCTTGCAGCGCTGGCTGCCGCCGCGGTCATCGTCGTCGGCTGCGGCGGCGGTTCGTCGCAGCACGAGCCGTTCGAGCCGCAGCGGCTGTTCGCATTCGGCGACGAAACGAGCTTCCTCGCCGCCGATGGCCGCCGCTGGGGCGTCAACGGCCTCGACACAAACGGCGTGTTCGACTGCCGGTTGCAGCCGATCTGGGTGCAGTCGGTCGCCGCGGCGTACGGCTATGCGTTCGCCGAATGCAACCCCGACGATCTGCCGGAGAACGCGACGATGCACGCCGCGGTCGGCGCCACCGTCGCCGACGTCGCGGCGCAGGTCGAAGCCGCGCAGATCGCCGCCGGCGGGTTTCGCAGCGACGACCTCGCGCTGGTGCTGGGCGGCACCAACGACGTGCTCGCGGCTTATGCGCAGTTCCCGACGCGCACCGAGGCCGAGCTGCTCGACGACGTCCGCGACCGCGGCCGCGCAATGGCGCTCGCGGTCAACCGCCTCGTCGAACTCGGTGCCCGCGTCGTCGTGTCGAACCTGCCCGACCTCGGCGTCTCGCCGTACGCGGTGGCCGAGAAGGCGGCGCACGCCGACGTCGACCGCGCGGCGCTGCTCAGCCGGCTGACGGTCGCGTTCAACGAGTCGCTCGGCGTCAACCTGCTGCTCGACGGCCGCTTCATCGGTCTCGCGCAGACCGACTTGCGAACGCAGGCGGCGCAGCGCTCGCCGGGCAGCGTCGGCCTCACCAACGCCGACACTGCGGTGTGCACCGTGGCGCTGCCCGACTGCACGACCGCGACGTTGATCGCCAACGCCACGCCGACGCTGTACCTGTGGGCCGACGCGACAAGGCTGGCCAGCGGCGGTCACGCGATCCTTGCCAGCCTCGCGCTCGACCGCGCGCGCGACAACCCGTTCTGAATGGCGGCGCGGCTGCGGCGAGCGCGGTGTGCGCGCCGCGCGGGCCGCGCGGAGCCGCGTCCGCCGGCCGCACACGGTTGCAATGCCGGCGTGGCCCAGGCCGCTCACGCCCCGCCGATAAACTCGTCCGATGCACGCTGTGCCAGCGTCGTTGCCGCGGTGCCTGCTGGCGTTCGACACGTCGACCGAGCGCCTTTGCGCCGCGGCGGCCGCCGGCGACCGCCGTGCGACGGTCGACGCGCCCAGCGCCGCCGCCGCTTCGTCGACGCTGCTGCCGCAGCTGCGCGCGCTGCTGGGGCAGGTCGACCGCGACTGGGCCGACGTCGACGCGATCGCCTTCGGCGCCGGCCCCGGCGCGTTCACCGGGTTGCGCACCGCGCGCGCCGTCGCGCAGGGGCTCGCATTCGGCCTCGGCCTGCCGGTGATCGCGGTCGACAGCCTGCTCGTCGTCGCCGACGATGCGCTCGAGCAAGCGGCCGTGTCCAACCGTGATGGCGACGTTGCGGTGGCGATCGACGCGCGCATCGGCGAGGTCTACGCGGCGCGCTACCGCCGAGCCGACGGTCGCTGGCGCGTCGTCGATGCGCCGGCGTTGCTCGACCCGGTCGCGTGGGCGCGGTCGCTCTGCAGCGGCGCGCCGCCCGACGCGGTCGCCGGCTCGGCGTTGGCGTTGTTCGGCGACCGGCTGACGCTGCCGCCGGTCCCGCGCTTCGCTTCGGCCGCCGACCGCGCCGCGGCGCTGCTGCGGCTGGCGTTGCAGGCCGCCGCCGAAGGCGCCGCGGTCGACGCCGCGGCGGCACTGCCGCGCTACCTGCGCGACCGCGTCGCCGAAACGACCGCCGAGCGCGCGGCGCGGCGCGACGCGGCGAAGGCCGCCGCCGAGGCGCGGTCTTGAGCGCGCGCCTCGACGCCACGCCGCGGCTGCGCGAGATGTCGTTGCACGACTTGGCCGCGGTGCTGGCCGTCGAAGGGCGGGCGTACAGCCACCCGTGGACGCGCGGCAACTTCGTCGACTCGCTCGCCGCGGGCTATTACGCGCGCGTGCTGGCGCCGCGCCACGGCCCGCTGCTCGGCTACTGCGTCGCGATGACCGGGGTCGACGAACTGCACCTGCTCAACGTCACCGTCGACCCGGCAGTGCAGGGCCGCGGCCACGGCTCGGCGCTGCTGCGCGCGGTGCAGGCGCACGGCCGGCAGAGCGGGCTCCGTCATCTGTGGCTCGAGGTGCGGCCGAGCAACGCCCGCGCGCGGTCGCTGTACCTGAAGCGCGGCTTCGTCGAAGTCGGCCGGCGGCGCGGCTACTACCCGGCGGTCGGCGGCCGAGAGGACGCGGTGGTGATGCGCCTGGCGCTCGATCCTGCCGACACTTCGGCGCGCAGCCACGACGAAGATGGCGTGGACTGAGCACCAGCACCGACTGCTGCGCGGCATCGGCCTGCGCGTCTGGAGCGCGCCGCTGCCGTCGGCGCCGGCGGCGGGCGGCGAGACCGACGTCGACGTCGATGACGCCGACGAAGCGGCATCGACCCAGCGTCCGGCAGCGCCGCCAGCTGCGCTGGCCGCCCCGCACGCCGCGCCGCTTGCGGCACGGACGCCCGGGACGATCGGCGCGCCCCGCGACGCCCGCCGCGCGGCGATTGCCGCGCTCGATTGGCCCGCGTTGCGCGCGACCGCCGAGTCGTGCACCGCGTGTGGTCTGGCGGCGACGCGCACGCGCGTCGCGTTCGGCGTCGGCTCGACACAGGCCCGCTGGCTCGTCGTCGGCGAGGCACCGGGCGAGAGCGAAGATCTGGCCGGCGAGCCCTTCGTCGGCGCCGCCGGTCAGTTGCTGGACAAGATGCTGGCGGCACTCGCGCTGTCGCGCGCGGCCGACGCCGCGCCCGGCCACGCGGTCTATATCGCCAACACGCTGAAGTGCCGTCCGCCGCGCAACCGCAACCCGTTGCCCGACGAGATGGCGTGTTGCGCGCCGTTCCTCGAGCGCCAGATCGCGCTGTTGCGGCCGCAGGTGATCCTGGCGATGGGCCGCTATGCCCTGCAGTCGCTGCTCGGCAGCGACGAGCCGGTCGGCCGGCTGCGCGGCCGCGTCCACCGCATGCACGGCGTGCCGCTGGTCGTCACCTATCACCCGGCGTACTTGCTGCGCAACCCGGTCGACAAGGCGCGCGCGTGGGAAGACCTGTGCCTGGCGGCCGACGTCGCCGACAGCGCGGTGCGCGGCTGATCCTGCTTCGGCCGATCGCAGTGAAAGGCGACGCGACGCGGCATCGACGGTCTTCCGCGTCGTCCCCGACCAGCTGCGCGTGTCCGACGGTTGGGTGCGCTAACCCGGGTTGCCGCGCGTCGCTTCGCTGTCGCTGCGACGAAACCGAACCGCGCCCCTGGTCACCCGCCGCGAATTAGGCCGCCGGCCCTTGCTTGGCCTTCAAGGGCCGCCGCCAGCCGGCGATCGACGACTGCTTCGCGCGCGCAACCGTCAGCTGCCCGGCCGGCGCGTCGCGCGAGATCGTCGAGCCGCCGCCGATCGTCGCGCCGGCGCCGAGCGTCAGCGGCGCGACGAGCACGCAGTTGCTGCCGACGTGGACGTCGTCGCCGATCACCGTGCGGTGCTTGTTCGCGCCGTCGTAGTTGGCGGTGATGCTGCCGGCGCCGAAATTGACGCGCGCGCCGACCGTCGCGTCGCCGACGTAGGCGAGATGGTTGGCCTTCGCGCCGGCGGCGAGCGTCGAGTTCTTCACTTCGACGAAGTTGCCGACGTGCACCTGCTCGCCGAGCACCGCGCCGGTCCGCAGCCGGGCGTACGGGCCGACGAGCGCGCCGGCGCCGACGTCGGCGCCTTCGAGGTGAGAATACGGGTGGACGACGGCGCCGGCGCCCACGCGCGTGTCGCGTAGCACGCAGTACGCGCCGATGCGCGCGCCGTCGGCGACCTCGACATCGCCTTCGAAAATACAGCCGACGTCGATCTCGACGTCGCGGCCGCAACGCAGGGCGCCGCGAACGTCGAACCGCGCCGGGTCGGCCAGGCGCACGCCGGCGGTGAGCTGGCGCTCGGCCTCGGCGCGCTGCCAGCGGCGCTCGAGGTCGGCGAGCTGCGCCGGCGAATTGACGCCGAGCACCTCGGTGTCCGAATGCGCCGGGCTCGTGACGACCGGCACGCCGTCGGCGACGGCGAGCGCGACGACGTCGGTCAGGTAGTACTCGCGCTGCGCGTTGTCGTCGGTCAGCGCCATCACCCAGCGCTTCAGCGCTGCGGTCGGCGCGGCCATGATGCCGGTGTAGACCTCGCGGATCTCGCGCGTCGCGGCGTCGGCGTCCTTGTCTTCGACGATCGCGCGCACCTGCGCGCCGCCGTGGTCGGGCGTTCCGCGGACGATGCGGCCGTAGCCGCTCGGGTCGTCGAGCTTCACAGTCAGCAGCGCCAGCCGCTCGCCGGCGCACGCGGCGACCAGCGCGGCGGCGGTATCGGCGCGCACCAGCGGCACGTCGCCGTTGAGGATCAGCGTCGTCGTGTGGGCGTCGTCGAGCACCGGCACCGTCTGCTGCACCGCGTGGCCGGTGCCGCGCTGCGGCACCTGGCGCACGGAGGTCGCGCCGCTCGCCGCGGCGACGGCCTCGACCGCATCGGCGCTGTGGCCGGTGACGACGATCGTCCGCGCCGCGCCCAGCGCAGCGGCGGTCGCGAGAACATGCTGCAATAGGCTCGACCCGGCCAGCGTGTGCAGCACCTTCGGCCGCTCCGACTTCATCCGCGTGCCCTTGCCCGCAGCCATGATCACGACGTTCGTTGCCATGCGACCGACCCGCTGGAAAGCCGCAATTATCGGCGCTGCCCTCCTGGCGCTGACCGGTTGCACTGCGCTGCGTGCGACTTACGACCAGGCGCCGCGGCTTGCGTGGTGGTGGCTCGATGGCGCGCTCGACTTCGCCGACGACCTGCGCGATGCGGTGCGCGCCGAAGTCACGGAATACTTCGACTGGCACCGGCGCGAGCAACTGCCGGTGTACGCGGCGATGCTGTCGCGGCTGCAGCCGCGGCTGCTGCAACCGACGACGCCGGAAGCGGTCTGCGCGCTGGCCGACGAAGTGCGCGCGTTGCTCGCGCCGGCGGTCGAGCGCGCCGCGGACGACTTCGCGCCGTTCGTCGCGACGCTCGGCGACGAGCAGTTCCGCGCGCTCGAACGCAAGCAGCGCAAGAGCCTCGAGAAGCTCGAGAAGGACTTCCTCCAGCCCGACCTGCGCGACCGCCAGGCCGAGGCCGCGAAGCGCGCGCGCAAGCACGCCGAGCGGCTCTACGGCCGGCTCGGCGACGAACAGCTGCGGTTGATCACCGCGTCGGTGGCCGCATCGCCGTTCGACGCCGAGCGCTACGTCGCCGAGCGTCGTCGCCGCCAGGCCGACCTGGCACAGACCCTGAGGCGGCTGGCCGCCGACGGCGCCGGCACCGACGCCCACGCGCGCGCGCTGCGCCAGTTGTGGCAACGCACCGAGTCGTCCGACGCGACCTATCGCAGCTACGAGGCGCGCGTCACCGCGCATAACTGCCGCCTCGCCGCCGAGTTGCACAACGCGGCGACGCCGGCGCAGCGCACGCACGCTCGCGACACCGTCGACGGCTGGATCGGCGACCTGCGCGCGCTCGCTGCCGAAGCGCGAGGCTGAAGCCTCCGACCGCGCAACGGCGCGCCGCGGTCGGCGCCGGCGGCGGGGTGCGCCGCCGCGCCGGCTACGGCAGCGGCACGACCACGCGGCGCGGGTTGACGCCGGTGCGCGGAAAGTCCATCAGCGCCGCGGTGAACATCGCCGACAGCAGTTCGCGGTCGGCGAGCGACGACGCCGACTCGTGGCTCGCGCGCGACTCGAACAGCGGCTTGCCGGTGGCCCGGTCGCGAATCAGCAGCGCCACTTCGCGCTCGTAGCGCGGGTTGTCGAAGTGCAGCCCGAACCCCCAGCGGGGACCGCTCCACGGCCCGTGGCGCCAGTAGCCGAAACCGCCGCGCCACCACAACGGGTCGGCCCACGGGTAGACGTCGGCGCGCGCGGTGCGCAACCCCACCTGCACCAGCACGTCGGGCTCGACGCCCGGCGGAGCCGGGGAAAAACCCGCGCGCTCGAGGGCCCCGGCGGCCGCGCCTTCGATCGCGTCCATCGCTTCGGGTTGCGACTGCTGCGACGGCAGCCGCTCGAACGCGTAGCGCCCGGCGGCGCGCTGCGCCGGCCAGTCGCCGTAACTCGAGACGTCGCTCGAGACGCTGTTCATCGACGCGCAGCCGCCGAGCGCGACGGCGCCGGCGAGCGCGAGCAGCACGAGGGTCGAACTCATGTCACGCTCCTTCGTCCAGGGCCGACAGCGGCATGCCGCGTGCCGGCGCCGCGCTGCACGGGTCGGGGTCGAACGCGAGGTCGCCGTCGGCATCGGCCACGCCGTCGGCGCGCAGCGTTTCGAACGGGTGCAACCGGCGGTCGAGCAGGTGCGACGGCACGACGTGCGCGGTCGCGCGCAGCATGTTGTCGATGCGCCCCGGGCTGCGCCGCTCCCAGTCGTGGATCATTTGCTTGACCAGCACGCGCTGCAGGTCCGACTGGCTGCCGCACAGCGTGCACGGAATGATCGGGAAGCGGCGGTGCGCGGCCCACCGTTCGAGGTCGTGTTCGGCGACGTAGGCCAGCGGGCGGATCACGACGTGCCGTCCGTCGTCGCTGACGAGCTTGGCCGGCATCGCCTTCAGCCGGCCGCCGAAGAACATGTTCATCAGCAGCGTGACGACGATGTCGTCGCGGTGGTGGCCGAGCGCGATCTTCGTCGCGCCGAGCTCG